>NZ_DJTK01000005.1:0-14467 GCF_002438225.1 Pseudomonas sp. UBA6310
GGTGCCGCTGTTGCAGGCGCGCGGCGTGGAGATCGCACCGCTGCGGCCGAGCAACTGCGGCTTCGAGGTGGCCGGCTGGAGCGCGCTGCTGCGCGACAGGTTCGCCGGCGCGCCGCTCAAGTCCGTCGCCCTGGCGCTGGACGGCGAAGCCTCGCGGCGCGGCGAATTCGTCCTCACCGCCAATGGCATCGAGGGCAGCCTGGTGTACGCGCTGTCCGCCGCGATCCGTCGGCGCATCGAGGCCGACGGCCGCGCAGTGGTGCGCCTCGACCTGCTGCCGGCGCTGTCGGCGCAGGACATCGAAAAGCGCCTGAGCCGCCCGCGCGGCAAGCACTCGATGGCCAGGCATCTGCATGGCCAGCTCGGCCTGGACGGCGTGAAGGCCGCGCTGCTGCGCGAATGCGCCCCGGCCGAGGCGTTCGCCGACCACGCGCGGCTGGCGACAGCGATCAAGGCGTTGCCGATAGAACTGCTGCGCACACGCCCGCTCGACGAGGCGATCAGCAGCGCCGGCGGCGTCACCTTCGAGGCACTCGACGCCAACCTGATGCTGCGCACGCTGCCCGGCGTGTTCTGCGCCGGCGAGATGCTCGACTGGGAAGCGCCCACCGGCGGCTACCTGCTCACCGCCTGCTTCGCCAGCGGCCGCCACGCCGGCCTGGGCGTGCTGGCGTGGTTGCGCAACGCCGGCCGGCTGTAACCGGACGTGCGTAGGGTGGGCTTTAGCCCACCGATAAAACCTACGGTCGGATGAACCATTGGTGGGACGAAACGATGGTGGGCTGAAGCCCACCCTACGAGCTGTTCGCCAGCGGCCGCCGAGCCGGCCTGGGCGTGCTGACGTGGTTGCGCAACGCCGGCCGGCTGTAACCGGACGCGCGTAGGGTGGGCTTCAGCCCACCGATAAAACCTATGGTCGGATGAACTTATTGGTGGGACGAAACGATGGTGGGCTGAAGCCCACCCTACGAGCTGTTTCGCCAGCGGTCGCCGCGCCGGCCTGGGCGTGCTGACGTGGTTGCGCAACGCCGGCCGGCTGTAACCGGACGTGCGTAGGGTGGGCTTTAGCCCACCGATAAAACCTACGGTCGGATGAACCATTGGTGGGACGAAACGATGGTGGGCTGAAGCCCACCCTACGAGGCATGCGCTGCAGGATCAGCGCTGCCAGAGCACGCCGCGGTCGATGTCCGCCAGGGTGGCGCAGCCGGTGAGCGCCATCGCCGCTTCGAACTCGCCACGCAGGATGTTCAGCAGTTGCACCACGCCGACCGCGCCGCCCAGCGCCAGTGCGTGCACGTAGGGCCTTCCGATGAGCACCGCCTGGGCGCCGAGGGCCAGCGCCTTGAGCATGTCGGTGCCGCGGCGGATGCCGCCGTCGAGCAGCAGCGGCACGCGTCCGTTGACCTGGTCGGCGATGCGCGGCAACAGCTCGATGCTCGCCGGCAGGCTATCCAGCACGCGGCCGCCGTGGTTCGAGACGATCAGCCCGGCGACCCCGGCCTGCACCGCGCGCTCGGCGTCCGCCGCGGCGCTGACACCCTTGAGCAGGACCGGCAGCCGCGTGTTGCCGAGCAGCCAGTCGAGATCGCGCCAGGTCGGCGCGCTGCCCAGCCGGCCGTCGAACAGCGGGCTGTCGAGGATGCCCGCCGGTTTCGCCGGCCTGACGCGCATGCCACGCAGGTTGACCGCCTCGGGCAGCTGGAAGCCGGCGCGCTGCTCACGGTTGCGCACGCCGTTCACCGGTGCGTCCACGGTCAGCACCAGCGCGCGGTAGCCGGCGGCCTCGGCGCGGCGCACCAGCTGCAGGGTGAAGTCGCGATCCGGCTGGATGTAGAGCTGGAACCACGGCGAACGGGCGACGCCGGCGACCTCCTCCAGAGACAGGCTCGAAGACGTGCTCAGCGCCATGCCGACGCCCATCGCCGCCGCGGCCTCGGCCACCGCGCGCTCGCCGTCCGCGTGCACCAGCCGCTGCGCCGCCACCGGCGCCAGCAGCAGCGGCATCGACAGCGTCTGGCCCAGCAGCTCGCAGCGCGTGCTGGCCCCGCCCAGGTCGGCCAGCACGCGCCCTTGCAGGCGAATCTCGGCGAAGGCTTCGCGGTTGCGCCGCAGCGTCGCCTCGTCCGCCGCACCCCCTTGCAGGTACGCCCAATAGCCCGGCTCGATGCAGGCGGCGGCGCGCTGCTCGAAGTCGTCGAGGCTGTACACGGCAGGAATCAGCGACACGGACATGGGAATGGCTCGCAACGGGACGGAAGGCGCATCCTGCCCGCCGCGCCCGCGCCTGTCGATGACCTGCGGCAGCGCCTACTTCAGGTACCAGCCCCAGGGCTCGGGGCTGATGTACTCGGTGACCTGTTTCACTTCCAGGTAGTTGTCCAGCCCCCAGCGGCCCAGTTCGCGGCCGATGCCGCTCTGCTTCATGCCGCCCCAGGGCGCCTCGCTGAAGGTCGGCTGCGAGCAGTTGATCCACAGAATGCCGGCACGCAGCCGGTTGGCGACCCGCGCGGCGCGCGCCGGGTCGGCCGACATCACCGCCGCGGCCAGGCCGAAGCGGCTGTCGTTGGCCAGGCGAATCGCCTCTTCCTCGCTGCGGAAGCGCTTCACGCAGAGCACCGGGCCGAAGATTTCCTCTCGCCAGACGATGCTGTCCACGTCCGGCTCGTCGAAGATCCCCGGCTCGACGAAGTAGCCACGCTCGAAGCCGCTCGGCCGGCGCCCGCCGGTGAGCAGCCGGGCGCCGCTGGCCTGGCCCTGGGCGACGAAGCCGAGCACCTTGTCGTACTGGCCGCGGCTGACCAGCGGGCCGAGCAGCACGCCCTCCTCCAGACCGTTGCCGATGCGGATCTTGCGGGTTTCCTCGACCAGTCGCTCGAGCAGGCGCGGCGCCAGCCGTTCGTGCACCAGCAGGCGCGAGGTGGCGCTGCACACCTGGCCCTGGTTCCAGAAGATGCCGAACAGGACCCACTCCACCGCGGCCTCGACGTCGGCATCTTCGAAGACGATGAACGCCGACTTGCCGCCCAGCTCCAGGCTGATGTTCTTGATGTCCGCGGCGGCCGCCGACATGATTTTCGAGCCGGTTGGCACACTGCCGGTGAAGGCCAGCTTGTCCACCCCGGGGTGCGCGGCCAGCGCGCTGCCAGCCTCGCCGCCGAGGCCGGTGACGACGTTCAGCACGCCGGCCGGCAGGCCGATGCGGTCGGCCGTGGCGGCCAGTTCCAGCGCGCTCAGCGAGGTCAGCTCGGACGGTTTGAGCACCACCGTGGCGCCGGCTGCCAGCGCCGGCGCGACCTTCCAGGCGGCCATCAGCAACGGGTAGTTCCAGGGGATGATCTGGCCCGCCACGCCGACCGGCTCGTAGCGCAGCGAGCAGCGGAAGCGCTCGTCGGGTAGCGCCAGCGGCTCGTTCTGGCGGCCGTCCAGCTCGCGGGCGAGGCCGGCGTAGTAGCGGAAGCAGCCGATCGCGTCGCCGACGTCCCAGCGCGCCTCCGGCAGCGGCTTGCCGTTGTCGCGCACTTCCAGCACGGCGAGCTCTTCGTGGCGCGCTTCCAGGCCGTCGGCGATCAGGTCGAGCCAGGCCGCGCGCTCGGCGCCGCGGCTCTCGCCCCAGTTGCGGAACGCCTGGCGGGCGGCGCGCACGGCGTGGTCGATGTCTTCCTCGGTGGCCGCCGGCAGGCTGTGCAGCGGTTCCTCGGTGGCCGGATCGAGGGTCTCGAAGCGGCCACCCAGGTCGGGGCCGACCCATTGGCCGTTGATGTACAACTGGTCGCGCATGGCGTTCACCTTCAGGGCAGTAAGCAGGACGGATCAGGCGCCGGGCTGGCGGTTCTGCAGGTAGCGCGAGGCCACCAGCAGCGCCAGCGAGGCGGCGATGATCACCGTGGACAGCGCGTTGATCTCGGGCGTGATGCCGCGCCGGATCGAGGAAAAGATGTAGATCGGCAGGGTGGTTTCGGAGCCGGCGACGAAGAAGGCGATGATGAAATCGTCGAAGCTGAAGGTGAAGGCGAGCAGGAAGCCGGCGAGGATCGCCGGGGCGATCTGCGGCAGGATCACCCGGAAGAAGGTCGACAGCGGTGGTGCGTAGAGGTCCGCCGACGCTTCCAGCAGGGCCTTGTCCAGCGCCTCGACGCGGGTCCGCACGATGACCATGACCAGCGCCATGGTGAACAGCGAGTGCGCCGCCACCACCGTACCGAAGCCCATGCGCAGCCGCGGCAGCGCCGGGTCGATGGCCTGCAGCAGCGGGTTGAGCAGGTCGAACAGGGTGATGAAGGCGATCAGCGTGGCGATGCCGATGACGATTCCCGGCACGATGATCGCGCAGTAGGTCAGCGCGTCGAAGAAGCGCCGCACGCGGCCGCCGACACGCTGCAGGCCGAACACCGCGAGGGTGCCGAACAGCGTCGAGAGCAACGCCGAGCAGAGCGCGATCAGCGCGCTGTTGCCCAGCGCCTCCATGATGAACGGGTTGCCGAAGGCGCGGCCGAACCACTGCACCGAGCAGCACTGGAAGGACAGCCCGCTACGCCCGGCGTTGAAGGCGAAAAGCATGATCAGCGCGATGGGCGCGTAGAGGAACAGGTACAGCGACGTCGAATAACTGCGCAGCCACATCTCACAGCACTCCGTCGCGGCTGGCGCCGCCGAAGCGCGCCGCGAGTTTCAGGTAGACCAGGATGATCGCCAGCATCAAGGCCACCAGCGTCATCGCCAGGGCGCTGCCGAACGGCCAGTTGCGCGACTGCAGGAACAGATCGACCAGCGCATTGCCGACGAAGAACACCTTGCCGCCGCCGAGGATCGCCGGGATCAGGAACTCGCCCATCAGCAGGATGAACACCAGCATCACGCCGGTGATCATCCCCGGCGCCGACAGCGGCAGGGTGACGCGGCGGAAGGTCTCGAAGCGGCTCGCGCCGAGGTCGCCTGAGGCTTCCAGCAAGCGCTTGTCGAGTTTTTCCAGGCTGACGTAGAGCGGGAACACCATCAGCGGCAGGTAGCCGTAGACGATCCCCACCAGCACCGCGGTGGGCGTGTTGATCAGCCGCACGCCCTCCAGGCCGAGGCTCGCCAGCAGCGCCGGGATGCCCTTGCCGCCGAGGATGAAGATCCAGGCGTAGGTGCGGATCAGGAAGCTGGTCCAGAACGGCACGATCACCAGGGTCAGCAGCAGCGAGCGGTTGCGCCGCACCTTCACCGCCAGGAAGTAGGCCAGCGGATAGGCCACCAGCAGGCACACCAGGGTGCCCAGCGGCGCCAGCACCAGGGTGTTGCTGAAGGCGCCGGCACGCGAGCCCAGCGCCAGGTAGTTGTCGAGGGTGAAGCCGCCGCCGTAGCCGCCCACCGAGCTGCGTTCGCCGAAGCTGAACACCAGGATGACCAGCAGCGGCATCAGCAACAGCAGCAGGAACCACAGCGTCGAGGGCAGCAGCAGGAGCCAGGTGATGCGCCGGCCGAGGCCCGGCGCTGGCGCCACCCCGGCGGGCGACGCATTGACGGCGGTGTTCATCGGCGAACCCCCGTGCATAGGCAGGACCTCAGGCATTCGGCTCCCCTTCCCGGGCGGAAATTGCAGGCATCGTCACGCCGCCTTGAAGCGCGCCATCAGCTCGGCGCGCACCGGGCTGGTGAGGGTCGCCGCGGCGCCGAACTCCAGGTGGCTGAGCAGCTCGGCGGCCGGGTACATGATCGGGTCATCGAGCATTTCCTTGGGCAGCAGCGCGTCCACGCGCTTGTCGCCGCTCGGGTAGCCGTGGGCCTCGACTTCCAGCTTGTTGTGCGCCGGATCGAGCAGGTAGTTGATCAGCGCGTAGGCCGCATCGCGGTGCTCGGCGCCCTTGGGAATGGCGAAGAAATCGCTCCACAGTTCGCCGCCCTCGCGGCCCAGGGCGAACTGCATGTCGGGGTTGTCACGGTGCAGCTGCGAGGCGTCGCCGGTCCAGCACATGGCCATCCAGGCGTCGCCGCTGCGCATCGACGGCTGGATGTCGGAGTTGATCGCGAACAGGTGCGGCTTGCAGTCGATCAGCAGCTTCTCGGCGTCGGCCAGTTCCTTGGGGTCCAGCGAGTTGAAGCTGTAGCCGAAGTACTTGAGCGCGTTGCCGATGGCGGTGAGCTGGTAGTCGTGGACGATGGTGCGGCCCGAGGCGCTGGTCTTGGTCAGGTCCCAGAACTGCTTCCAGCTGTCCACCGGGGTCTTCAGCGCGCTGGAGTCGTAGACGATGCCGGTGGTGCCCCAGTTCTTCGGCACCGCGTAGACCTTGCCGTCCACCGTGCCCTGGGCCATGAAGCGCTGCTCGAAGGCCTTGGGATCGAAGTTGGGGATGCGCGCGAGATCCAGCGGTTCGATCAGGCCCAGCTCGACGTAGGTGCTGATGGTGTAGTTGGTCGGTACGAAGACGTCCCAGCCGCTGCCGCCGGCCTGCAGCTTGGCGAGCATCTCCTCGTTGGAGCCGAACACGTTCATCTGCACCTTGGCGCCGGTGGCTTCGGCGAAGGCGGCGAAGTTGTCCGGGCTGTGGTAGTTCGGCCAGGTCGCCAGGTTGACGCGGTCGCCCATGCTGCCCTTCTCGGCGGCGAAGGCGCGGCTGGTCAGCAGCCCCGGCATGTTCGCCGCCATCACCGCGGCGGCCAGGCCAAGGCCGGTGCGGCCGAGGAAGTCACGGCGGGTGATCGAGCCGTTCTGCCAGCTGCGTAGGGTCTTGATGAAAGTCTTCTTGTCCATCGTCCGTCTCCTGGTCGTCATGTCGTTCTAAAAGGGTCGAAGCGTCGGTTCAGACGGCCATCGCCAGGCCCTTGGCCTGGTCCCAGCCGATGCTCACCGCCGCGCCGTGCTCGAAGTCGGCCTGCGGCGCGCCGCCCTGGCGTGGAACGCGCACGCAGACGACGCCGAACGGGCCGGTGCGCACGCGGTACTCGGTGAGGTTGCCGAGGTAGATACGGTCTTCCACCACGCCGTCCAGGCGCACGTCGGCGCTCGGCGGGGCGCTCGGCGCGCCGATGGCGATCAGTTCCGGGCGCACCGCGATGCACGCGGCGCTGCCGGCGAACAGCCGCGCGCCGCTACCGCTGGCCGGGCTGGCGAGCTCCAGGCCATTGCCGGTGTCGAGCACCACGCGGTCGCCGTCGAGGCGTCGCACGGTGCCGTCGAAGAGGTTGGATTCGCCGATGAAGTCCGCCACGTAGCGGTTCGCCGGGGTCTCGTAGAGCGCCTCCGGGCTGGCGGTCTGGATGATCTTGCCGTCGCGCATGATGCTGATCGAGTCGCTCATCGACAGCGCTTCTTCCTGGTCGTGGGTGACCAGCACGAAGGTGATGCCGACTTCGCGCTGCAGGCGCAACAGCTCGGACTGCATCTCCTTGCGCAGCTTGCGGTCGAGCGCGGCCAGGGGTTCGTCGAGGAGCAGCACGGTGGGCTTGTTGACCAGCGCGCGGGCCAGCGCCACGCGCTGCTGCTGGCCGCCGGACAGCTCGTGGGGCTTGCGTGCGCCGAAGCCGGACAGGCGCACCATCTCCAGCGCCTCGTCGGCCAGGCGGCGCTGCTGCGCGCGATCCGGACGCGGCGTGCGGTAGCGCAGGCCGTAGGCGATGTTCTCCGCCACCGACAGGTGCGGGAACAGCGCGTATTGCTGGAACACCATGTTCACCGGGCGCTGGAACGCCGGCACGCCGACCACGTCGCGGCCGGCCAGCAGCACCTGGCCTTCGCTGGGCTGCTCGAAGCCGGCGATCATCCGCAGGGTGGTGGTCTTGCCGCAGCCGGAGCCGCCGAGAAAGGTGTGGAAGGCGCCGCGCGCGACACGGAAGTTCAGGCCATCGACGGCGGTGACGCCGCCGTAGCGCTTGACCACGCCGTGGAACTCGATATCGAAGGACTGCCCGTACTCGCTCACGCTTCTTCCCCTGCGGTTGCATTGCAGGGTTCACGCTATCAACCGGCTTCGCGCCGCGTATATATCCCCCGGGGGATAGAGGCGATCAGCCGGTGGCGCGCAGGTCCGCCGCGCGCTCGGGCAGCGTCAGCTCGCGGATGAACAGGCCGAGCAGCTCCGACTGGCTGCCGATGCCGAGGCGGGCATAGAGGTTCTTGCGGTGGATCTTCACCGTGCCGGGGCTGATCGCCAGCTGCTCGGCGATGGACGCGCTGGAGTGGCCGCGCAGCAGCAGACGCACGATCTCCTGCTCGCGCGCGGTGAGCACCCCTGCGCCGAAGCGGGCGAAGGCTTCGTGGACGCTGTAGTCCAGGTCCTGCGCCGGGCGCGGCCGCTCCGCACGGCGCAACTGCCAGGCTTCGCGGACCACCTGCTCGACCACCGGCCGGGCGCATTCGAGGATCTGCATCTCGTCGCGCGAATAGGCCGGGCTGGACACGCTGCGCATCAGCGAGAGCACCGCCTTGGCGCCGCAGTCGAGGTCGACGAAAAAGGCGATCTCCTCGGTCTGGCCGGTTTGCTGGTAGTAGGTCAGGTAGTACTCGCCTAGGTAGAAGTGGTCCGGCGCCAGCTGCCGCAGCCGCCAAAGCCCGGCGGGCTGGTTGCGCGTGCAGGCCAGGTAGAACGGATCGAGCAGGTACGGACCGGCCTGGTAATCCTCGACGTAGATGTGCCGGGTGTCGGCGGGAAAGGTGTCGAACAGCGCCAGCGGCCGGTGATTGCCCTCATAAACGAACAGCACGAAGTGATCCACCGGGCAGACCTGGCGCAGCCACTGGCTCAACCCGCGCAGGCGCGCACGACCGGGTTCGAGCGACAACAGGTGGGCGATGCCGCAGCTCCAGTGCTTGAGGAATTTATGGGGCATTGGCGATCTCGCTCGGCCGCTGGACGAAGGTGCGGCGAAAAAATGCACGATCTGCGCCAGCCCTCCGCAAGCCCCATGGCAGCGCGATCCACCCTTGCGCCGCGACCGATCCGCGCACCGCTTTGGGTCATCCGACCCCATTCGAGGTAACGCAACCGTCCCACGCGATACGCCGCCCCACGGATGCGCCACCCCGGCCGTAGGGGGGGTTAACGGCGATATGCAGGGGAATCGACCACAACCCCCTCCTCCACCGCCGCGTAACCCACCAGGCGGTGGTCGGCGATATCACGCCCGGTGGTTGGCGATACTCCGCTCGGTGGGTTACGGCGCGAATCACCGTGAACGCCCGCGCCCACGCGAAGCGCCTAACCCACCCTACGGATACGCCAACCTCGACCGTAGGGTGGGTGAGCGGCGATATGCAAGGAATCGACCCCACCACCCACCTCGACCGCCGCGTAACCCACCAGGCGGTGGTCGGCGATATCACGTCCGGTGGTTGGCGAAACCTCGCTTGGTGGGTTACGGCGCGGAAGCGCCGCGATTGCCCGGACCCTCACGGAGCGCCTAACCCACCCTACGGATACGCCACCCCCGACCGTAGGGTGGGTGAGCGGCGATATGCAGGGAATCGACCCCACCACCCACCTCCACCGCCGCGTAACCCACCGGGCGGTGGCCGGCATATCACGTCCGGTGGTTAGCGATACTCCGCTTGGTGGGTTACGGCGCAGAAGCACCGCGATTCCCCGCGCCCACACGGTGGTAACCCACCCTACGGATACGCAACCTTGACGACGGCGATGTGCGGAGAGCGCCTGCGTTACGGCTTCTTCGGCTTGCCGCCCTTGGGTGCGCCCTTCGCCGGGCCTTTGCCGAAGGCCGGTGCCTTGCGCACGGCCTTGGCGGCGGGCTTTTCGTCGTTGTCGAACCAGCGCCCGAGGTGGACCTTGCCGCCGGGGCCGGGGTCCTTCTTCTGCTTGGGCTTCTTCGGTTTCTTCAACACCTGGCCGCTGGCGTCGGTCGCCGGAACCCGGTGATCCGGCTCGAAACCGGCTTCGTCGACGCGCTTGAGCGTCTGCTTGGTCAGCACTTCGATGGCCGCGAGCAGCTGCACCTCGTCGGCGCAGACCAGCGAAAGCGCCTCGCCGGACGCTCCGGCGCGCCCGGTGCGGCCGATGCGGTGCACGTAATCCTCGGCAACGATCGGCAGATCGAAGTTGACCACCAGCGGCAGGTCGTCGATGTCCAAGCCGCGCGCGGCGACGTCGGTGGCGACGAGGATCTGCACCTCGCCGTCTTTAAACCGCTGCAGTGCGCGCAGACGCGTCGGCTGCGGCTTGTCGCCGTGGATCGCGTCGGCGCGGATGCCGTTGCGCTGCAGTTCGCCTTCCAGCTCGTCGACGCCCTTGCGGGTCTTGGCGAACACCAGCACCTGGCCCCAGCGGTTCTTGCGCAGCAGGTGCAGGAAGAGTTCGGACTTGCGCTTCTTGTCCACCGTCACCAGCCACTGGCGCACGCTTTTGGCCGCGGCGTTGCGCGGGCTGACCTCGATCGACAGCGGATCGCGCAGCAGCTCGCCGGCCATCTGCCGGATCGCCTCGGAGAAGGTCGCGGAGAACAGCAGGGTCTGGCGTCTCGACGGCAGCGCGGCGAACAGGTCGTCCAGCTCGCGGGAGAAGCCGAGGTCGAGCATGCGGTCGGCTTCGTCGAGGATCAGCGCCTGCAACTGGGCGAACTTCACCGCGTTCTGCCGGTACAGGTCGAGCAACCGTCCAGGGGTCGCCACCAGCACGTCGATGCCTTTGCGCAGCTTCATCATCTGCGGGTTGATGCTGACCCCGCCGTACACCGCGTAGCTGCGCAGCGGCAGGTGCTCGCCGTAGGCGAGGAAACTCTGCTGCACCTGCTCGGCCAGCTCGCGGGTCGGCACCAGCACCAGCGCGCGGATCGAGTTGGGCGCCACCTGCGGGCCTTCCAGGGTCAGCCGCTGCAACAGCGGCAGGGCGAAACCGGCGGTCTTGCCGGTGCCGGTCTGCGCGGCCGCCATCAGGTCGCGGCCCTTGAGCACGGCGGGGATCGCCTCGGCCTGCACCGGCGTGGGCGTCTGGTAGCCAAGCGCCTCGAGGGTGCGCAGCAGGGGTTCGATCAGGCCGAGGGAAGCGAAGGTCATGGAAAAAACCGGGAAACGGAACGAGGCGCGCAGTTTAACCCCAGAGGTGCCGTAGGGTGCGCCTCGCGCACCGTTGGTATTTCCGATGGGCGCCTACGCCCCACGCCGCCACTGCGGCAGCCCGATGAGCACCACCGCGCCGACGATCAGGCCCATCGCCAGCCACTCCTCATGGCCGATGCGTTCGCCGGCGAAGGCGATGCCCAGCAGCACGGCGACCACCGGATTGACGTAGGCGTAGCTGGTGGCCGCCGCCGGACGCACGGTCTTCAGCAGGTAGAGGTAGGCGCTGAAGGCGACGATCGAGCCGAACAGCACCAGATAGGCCAGCGCCGCCCAGCCGGCCAGCGTCGGCGCCTGGGTCATGCGCTCGCCACTGGCGACGCTGCCGATCAGCAGCACCGCGCCGCCGACCAGCATCTGCGCGGCGCTGGCCATCGGCCCGGCCGGTTGCCTGAGACTCTTGCTCCATACCGAGCCGAACGCCCAGGCCGCGGCCGCGAACAGCACCAGGGCGGCGCCCAGCGGGCTGGCCTGGAGGTTGGAACCGAGGTTGAGCAGGCCGATGCCGACCAGCCCGAGGATGATCCCGGCCCATTCCAGGCGCGTGTTGCGATGGCCCCAGAACAGGCCGAAAACCAGGGTGAACAGCGGCATCGTCGCCACCGCCAGGGCCGCCACGCCAGACGCCACGCCGCCGTGCTCGGCCAGCGTCACGCCGCCGTTGCCGCAACTGAGCAGCAGAAACCCGACGGCCCCGGACGCCAGCCACTGGCGGCACGTCGGCAGTGGCGCGCCGCGCCAGCGCTGCCAGGCGAACATCAGGCTGCCGGCGATGAGGAAGCGCACCGCGGCCATCAGCAGGGGCGGCCAGGATTCGACGCCGATGCGGATCACCAGGTACGTGGAGCCCCAGACCAGGTAGAGCGCGGCGAAGGCGCCGACCAGCAGCAGGGGAAAACGAGGCGCGGACATGCTCGGGGCTCACGGCGAAGGGCCGCCGATTCTGCGTCAGCGCCACGCGTGCCGACAGATACAGAAGCCGAGCGGAGCACCGATACAGGCGCCCGGTCAGTGACGCAGCAGCAGCGCGCCCTCGATCGGGTGGTAGTGGCCGGAGGAGCGGATCAGCGATTGCGCGGTGAGGCCGGGAACGCCGTAGACGCGGGTGGTCACGCCGTCACGGGCGACGCGCTCAAGCAGCAGGTCGAAATCGCCGTCGCCGGAGGCCAGCACCACTTCGTCGACGCGCGGCGCGGCGTCGAGCATGTCGATGGTGATGCCGACGTCCCAGTCGCCCTTGGCCGATCCGTCGCTGCGCTGGATGAACGGCTTGAGCTTCACCGTGAAACCCAGGTTGCGCAGGATCTGCTGGAACTGCTGCTTGGGATCGCCACGTTCGATGGCGTAGGCGTAGGCCTCGACGATCTCGCCGTGGCCGGCCACGGCGCGCCACAACGCGGTGTAGTCGAAGTGACAGCCGTGGATCTGGCGCACGGTGTAGTAGAGGTTCTGCACGTCGGCGAACAGCGCGATTCTTTTCAACGGATGACCCACGGCAGCGGCAAAGGACCGCGATTATGCGCGCTTCGCCGCCGCCCTGCGGTGCGTTGGTCGGGCTCAGACGAAGCTGTCGTCGTCATCGAAGAAGCCGCCACCGCTGTCGTCCAGGCCCGCGTCCTGGTAGCCGTCATCGCTCGGGTAGTCGTTGCCGCCCGAGTAGTCGGCGCTGTCGCTGGCGGCGTAGTCCTGGGTCTGTGCGCTGTCCGCGGCGGCCGGCTGCTCCTTGATGATCTCGACGATTTCCTGCGGCTGCGAATGCTGGAACAGGCCGGTGAGCATGTTGCCCAGCACCATCCCGCCGGCCACGCCCGCGGCGGTCTGCAGCGCGCCGCCGAGAAAGCCGGTGCCGCGCGAGGACGCCTGGGGGTGGGCATAGCCCTGGCCGAAACCACCCGGCGCCGGGTTCGCCGGCGGCACGGCGGACGAGCGTGGCCCCGGCTCGTTCCAGCCGCGCGCCTCCGCGCTCGGCGCCGCGGAGCGCGACGGACCGGCGCCGAACAACCCGGCGAGGAAACCGCCACCGCCCTGCGCCGGGCGCTGCCGCTGCGCCTGTTCGAGCTGCGCCTCCAGCTCGCGAACGCGCTGGTCCAGGCGCTTGAGCCCGGCCTCCTGAATCAGGATGACCTGGGCCATGTAGTAGGGCGCGGCGGGTTGCCGGCCGATGTGTTGGTTGATCAGCGCCTCGGCCTGGGCGTCACGCGCAGCGGACTGCGCCTCGGCGTCCTTCAGGCGGTTGAAGAGTCCGTCGATCACCTGCTGTTCTTCGGATTGCATGGCACGTCTCCGATCTGGGGAAATTCGGTGTCTGCGGGTGGGCCCGCCACGTGTTCAATGTGCGACTGGCCGTGGCGATTTCAACGCCCGCGCGCGTAAAGGTTGAGTAAACCCGCCCGGTGCGCCGAGGCCGTTTGGCCTGTTCCGGGTCTTCCGCTACAGTGGCGGCCCTTCCCTGCATGCCCGTCGAGTTCGATGAATCCGCTTCCGATCCTGCGTGACTCCTGGTTCTTCTTCAGCCGCCACCTGGGCGCCATCGCCCTGCTTTGCCTGCCGCCGCTGGCCCTCGAATCGCTCAGCCGCCAGGCGTTGCGGGCGGTCGACGGCACGCAACCGTCGGCCGGTTACGAGGTGCTGCTGGGGCTGCTGTTCTACCCGCTCTACACCGGATCGCTGATTCTCTTCCTCGACAGCCGCAGCCGTGGCGAAACGCCCGGCACCGGCCGGCTCTGGGCCGGCGCGCTGGGCCTGTGGCCACGGCTGGCGCTGCTCACGGCGATCACCAGCCTGCTGATCATGCTCGGCATGTCGCTGCTGGTGCTGCCGGCGATCTACGTGATGGTCAAGCTGGCGTTCTCCGAATACCTGCTGGTGCTGCGCGGGATGCCGCCGCTGCCGGCGCTGCGCGACAGCTACCGCCTGACCCAGGGGCACTTCCTGCAGATTCTCGCGCTGGTGCTCAGCACGATGCTGCCGCTCTGGCTGCTCGGCGCCTGGTCGTCCGGCTGGCTCGGCGACGATCCGGCGTTCCTGCCCAGCGTGCTGCTGGATTGCGCGATCGGCTTCGTGCAGCTGTTCGCCAGCGTGGCGATGTTCCGGCTGTTCATGCTGATCGAAGAAAAAAGCTGACCGATCCGATAGCAAAACGCCGCTATCGGCGCGAAAACCGAATTACACTGCGGTCGATACGACGGCGCCTTCCGCTGTCGATGGGTGACAAGACGGCCCCAGGCCGCAGCGAAAAACGATGTCGAAACCTCCACGACTGCTTCTGCCCCTGCTCGGCGCGCTGTTCTGCGGCGCCTGCTTCGCCGGCCGCGCGCCGGAACCGCCGCAACCCCTGGTCAAGGTGGGCTACTACAACCTGCCGCCGGCGATCTACGCCGACGCCCGCGGCGAAGCCCAGGGCTCGCTGGTCGACCTCAC
>NZ_DJTK01000027.1:0-17371 GCF_002438225.1 Pseudomonas sp. UBA6310
ATCCACCTGCGTGGCTACGCGCAGAAGAACCCGAAGCAGGAGTACAAGCGCGAGTCGTTCACGCTGTTCCAGGAACTGCTCGATTCGATCCGCCGCGACTCGATCCGCGTGCTCTCGCACGTTCAGGTTCGCCGCGAAGATCCGGCCGAGGAAGAGGCGCGCATGCGTCGCGAAGCCGAGGCGCTGGCCGAGCGCATGCAGTTCCAGCATGCCGAGGCGCCGGGCATCGAGGCCGAGGAGACGCCGGAAGTCGCTTCCGTCGATGACGACGTGGCCGTGGCCCAGGCGCCGGTGCGCACCGAGGCGAAGATCGGCCGCAACGAACCCTGCCCCTGCGGTTCGGGCAAGAAGTACAAGCATTGCCACGGTCAGGTGCAGTAAAACCGCTGCTCCGATGACCCACGCTACCCACGCCGCGACCGGCTCAGCCGCTCGCGGCGTTTTTACGCCGTAGTCGCTACGGCATTTCATCACTGCCACGAAGGAGCGCATCCATGGCTGTCGGTCTTGGTCCTCTGCCTACCCTGCATCCGGTTCCCGGTTTCGAACTCGGCATCGCCTCTGCCGGCATCAAGCGCCCCGGGCGCAAGGACGTGGTGCTGATGCGCTGCGCCGAAGGTTCCACCGTCGCCGGGGTGTTCACCCTCAACGCCTTCTGCGCCGCGCCGGTGATCCTGTCGAAGAAGCGCGTGCTCGGCGGCGCGGTGCGCTACCTGCTGACCAACACCGGCAACGCCAACGCCGGGACCGGCGAGCCCGGCCTGCACGCCGCGACCCGTACCTGCGCCGAGCTGGCCCGGCTGGCGGGCGTGGAGGAGGGCAGTGTGCTGCCGTTCTCCACCGGGGTGATCGGCGAGCCGCTGCCGGTGGAGAAGATCGAGGCTGCGCTGCCGGCGGCCCTGGCCGACCTCAAGGCCGACAACTGGGGCGCCGCTGCCAGCGGCATCATGACCACCGACACCCTGCCCAAGGGCGCCAGCCGGCAGTTCGTGCACGACGGTGTCACGGTCACGGTCACCGGCATCAGCAAGGGCGCCGGCATGATCAAGCCGAACATGGCGACCATGCTCGGTTACATCGCCACCGACGCCAAGGTCGCCCAAGGCGTGCTGCAGGACCTGCTGCGCGATGCGGCGAACAAATCGTTCAACCGCATCACCATCGACGGCGACACCTCGACCAACGACTGCTGCATGCTGATCGCCACCGGCCAGGCCGCGCTCGACGAGATCGTCCAGCCCAGCGGCGCGCTGTTCGCCGCGCTCAAGCAGGCGGTGCTGGACGTCGCCATGGAGCTGGCCCAGGCCATCGTGCGCGACGGCGAAGGGGCGACCAAGTTCGTCACCGTACAGGTCAACGGCGGTGCCACCCAGCAGGAATGCCTGGATGTCGGTTACGCCGTCGCCCACTCGCCACTGATCAAGACCGCGCTGTTCGCCTCCGACCCGAACTGGGGCCGCATCCTCGCCGCCGTCGGCCGCGCGGGCGTGGCGCAGCTGGACGTCAGCAAGATTGACGTCTTCCTCGGCGACGTGTGCATCGCCAGCAAGGGCTGCCGCTCGCCGAGCTACACCGAGGAGCAGGGCTCGGCGGTGATGGCCGAGGCGGAAATCGGCATCCGCATCGAACTGGGCCGCGGCAACTGCAGCGAAACGATCTGGACCACCGACCTCTCCCACGAGTACGTGAAGATCAACGCCGAATACCGCACCTGATCCGCGTCGGGCTCCGTGCGCCGGCTGGCGCGCGGGGCCGCCCCGGCGGCATTCCCGCCGCTCATCCGCCCATGCCGAATGGGAATTTGCCTGTTCCTTCCGCGCCTCTTATGGTCCCTTCACACAAGACGCAAACCAAGGAAGCCCGCATGTCCCTTACGCTGGTGATCGGCAACAAGAACTACTCGTCCTGGTCGCTGCGCGCGGCCCTCGCCCTGGAACTGGCCGGCGCGCCCTACGAGGAACTGCGCATCGCGCTGTACCAGGCCGACAGCCGCACGTTGCTGCGCGCGCAGTCGCCGACCGGCAAGGTGCCGGTGCTGCAGACCGAACTCGGCCCGGTGTGGGATTCGCTGGCCATCGCCGAGTACCTCGCCGAGCGTTTCCCCGGCGCCGGCCTGTGGCCGCGCGACGAATACGCCCGCGCGCTGGCGCGCTCGATCTGCGCCGAGATGCACAGCGGCTTCGCTGGCCTGCGCAGCCACCTGTCGATGGACCTCAAGCGCGATCAGGCGCTGCCGGTCATACCCGATCCGGCCGTGGCCGACATCGAGCGCGTCTGCGCGATCTGGAACGATTGCCGGGCGCGCTTCGGCGCCGGTGGCGAATTCCTCTTCGGCCAGCCGGGCATCGCCGACGCGTTCTACGCACCGATCGCCGCGCGCTTGCGCAGCTATCGGGTCGCGCTGCCGCGCGTGGCGGCGGACTACGTCGAAACCATCTACCGTTGGCCGGCCTTCCAGCGCTGGTATCGCGCGGCCCTCGAAGAAACGGAGAACATTGCATGAAACGCATCCATGTCGCGGCGGCGGTGATCCGCGCCGCGGACGGCCGGGTCCTGATCGCCCGGCGTCCGGACGACAAGCATCAGGGCGGACTCTGGGAGTTTCCCGGCGGCAAGGTCGAGGACGGCGAAGCGGTCGAGGCGGCGCTGGCGCGCGAGTTGGCCGAGGAGCTGGGCATCGCGGTGACGCAGGCGCGCCCGCTGATCCAGGTGCGCCACGATTACCCGGACAAGCAGGTGCTGCTGGATGTGTGGGAGGTGAGCGCCTTCACCGGCGAGGCGCATGGCGCCGAGGGCCAGCCGCTGGCCTGGGTCGCGCCACGGCACCTGGCGGACTACGACTTTCCCGCGGCCAACGCGCCCATCGTGGCGGCGGCCAGGCTGCCGGATCGCTACCTGATCACGCCCGATGAGTTGGAGCCGCAGGACCTGCTCGCCGGCGTGCGCCAGGCCATTGCCGAGGGTATCCGGCTGATCCAGCTGCGGGCTCCGGGGATGTTCGATGCGCAGTACCGCGACCTCGCCGTGGACATCCAGGGCGTCTGCGCCGGCAAGGCGCAGCTGATGCTCAAGGGGCCGCTGGAGTGGCTGGGAGATTTCCCGGCGGCCGGCTGGCACCTGACCGCGAAACAGCTGCGCGACTACGCGGCGCGGGGCCGCCCGTTCCCCGCCGAGCGCTGGCTGGCGGCGTCCTGTCACGATGCCGAGGAGCTGGCCCTGGCCAGCGCGATGGGCGTGGACTTCGTCACCCTGTCGCCGCTGCAGGCCACGCGCACCCATCCCGAGGCACAGCCGCTGGGCTGGGACGCGGCGAGCGAGCTGCTGCGCGGTTTCGACAAGCCGGCGTTCCTGCTCGGCGGCGTCGGCCCGGACGACCTGCCGCGCGCCTGGCAGATCGGCGCCCAGGGCATCGCCGGGATTCGCGCGTTGTGGAAGGGGGCGTTGGACTGACCGCAAGCGCCCGGGCCGGCGAGTTGGCCCGGGCGCTCGCCTCAGTGCTGGATGAAACGCTCCAGGCGCTGACGCAGCTGCTGGTTCTCGCGCTTTAGCTGGTCGACCTCGTCGAGCAGTCGCAGGGCCAGGGCGATACCCGGCCAGTCCAGTTCGAAATCCTGTTTCAGGCGCAGCGCGCGCTTGGCCATCAGCAGCGCATCGAGGTCGAACGACCAGCGTTCGACGGTCGGCTCGCTGGGCTCGAGAATCCCCAGTTCGACGATCTCGATCAGCACCTCGCGCGACAGGTTCGCGCTGCGGCAGAATTCCTCGACCCCGAAGGTCACGATCAGCGTGGTCATTGCTCTTTACTCCATTGCGCTCGGGGATCGAAGGCCGCCTGCTCGGCGAGCGCCTGCCATAGACCGCGCGTCGATTCGCTGGTTTTGCCCGGCATCACCACCTTCAGCAGGGCGAACAGGTCGCCGCGGCCCTGCTTGCCGGGCAGGCCTTTGCCTTTCACCCGCAGGCGCTGGCCGGTCTGGCTGTCCGGCGGGATGCTCAGGTTGATGCGTCCATCCAGTGTCGGTACCGCGATCTTCGCGCCCAGCGCCGCTTCCCAGGGCGCCAGCGGCACGGTGATGATCAGGTTGTGCGCCTCCACGTCGAACAGCGGATGCGGCACCAGCCGCAGCGTCAGGTAGAGGTCGCCGGCTGGCGCCTCGCCCACGCCCGGCGCGCCCTGGCCCTTGAGGCGGATGCGCTCGCCGTCGAGCACGCCGGCGGGAATCTTCACGTTGAGCGTGCGCGTGAGGTCGTCGCGGCGGCCCTGGGCGTCGAACGCCGGGACCTTGAAGCTGATCTGCTTGGATTCCTCGGCGAGGGTTTCCTCGAGGAACACCGGCAGCTCCAGCTCGACGTCCTGGCCACGCCGGCCGCCCCGCGCCCGCCCGGAGGCGCTGCCGAAGATCGACTCGAAGAACTCGGAGAAGTCGCCGTCGTAGCGCTGGTGCGGTTCATGCTGCCCGGCGCTGGAGGACTGCCAGCCCGGCGGCGGCTCGAACTGGCTGCGGTTGCCGTAGCGACGCAGTTCGTCGTACTCGGCGCGCTTCTCCGGATTCTTCAGCACCTCATAGGCTTCGACGACGTCCTTGAACCGGTTCTCGGCGTCGGGATCGTCGCTGACGTCCGGATGGTACTTGCGCGCAAGCTTGCGGTAGGCGGTCTTGATCGCCTTCTCATCGGCCTCCGGCGCTACGCCGAGGGCCTGGTAATAGTCCTTGAACTCCATGCAACGTCACCGTTCGGTTATGCGTTCATAGCCAGTCTGGGCCTGACCGACGTCACACGGATGACGCCGGTCATGCCCACGGGTGTTACTGGGGCAGCCCGAAGGCGGGCGAGTTCCTCGACGTGCCTCATGGACGCATCAGCGCGGCAGGTCGGAAGGCGCGGGCGGGCCGACGAAACGGCTCCAGCGACGGTCGAGCACCTGCTGCTTGAGCACTTCGATGAGGTCCACCAGCAGCTCTTCCAGGGCCAGGTCGGTGCTTTCGTCCTCGTAGAGCCAGGCCTCGAAGAACTGATCGGAGAGGTTCGCCGCCAGCGCCTTGAACTGCTCGCGCTGCAGCCCCTCCACCGCGCCGGCGAGCAGGCGGCGGACGATATCGCCGAGGGCGGCATCGAGGCTGTCGGCGAACTGCGAGCCCAGTGGCAGGCGGCGCAGCCTGCGCAGCTCCTCGTTGTTCATCAGCGCCTGGTGCACCAGAGCGCTGACGTAGCCGTCGATGGCGCCGCGGTTGCTGCGGTAGCCGTTTTCCAGCATGCCCTGCAGGCGCCGCGACAGGTCGTCCAGCAGCCGCTGCTTGCGCGGACGGATCACGCCGTTGATCAGCCGCCGCGAAAGGTCGTCGCTGGCGCCGATCTCCTGCTGCAGGCGCGAGAACAGCTTGACCATCACCCGGTCCGAGAGCTCTTCGAGCAGCAGTTGCCAGTAGCGGTTGAAGAAGCCGTAGAGCGCCCAGCGGCGCATGTCGATCAGCCCGAGGCGTTGCAGGCGGATCAGCAGCACGCCGATGCGCAGCACGCGCAACCAGCGCAGGCCGGCCAGCGGGATGCAGCCGAGCACGTCGTACCAGTGGGCGAAGGGGTAGTAGTACCAGCGCGCGTAACGGCGTTCGGCGATCGCCACCGCCCAGCCGAGCAGCACGTCGAACAGGAAGATCGCCACGAAGCACAGGTCGATGAAGGCGAAGTGGGCGTGGATGCGGCTGTCGTAGAAGGCGTGGAAGCCCGGCAGCACGCTTTGCAGCGCCTGGTTCAGCGGCGCCAGGGCGAACAGGCCGTCGAACAGGATCAGCGCCAGGTTGGCACCCACCAGCAGCACCACCAGCGCTTCCCAGGCAGCGTGCAGGCCATCGAGGTTGCGGTTGGAGGCGGCTGCCGGCGCGCTCATCGGATCGGCGCCTTCACTCGGCGGCCTTCTTCGCGGCCTGCCAGAGAATTTCCGCGCGGCCCTGGCGGCGCGCGATCATCCGGGCGGCGACGAACAGCAGGTCGGACAGGCGATTGACGTAGGCCAGGCCGACCGGGCGCAGCGGCTCTTCGGCGTTCAGCGCCTGGCAGCGGCGTTCGGCGGCGCGCGCCTGGCTGCGGCAGACGTGAGCCTGGGCGATCAGGCGCGAGCCACCGGGCAGGATGAAGTTCTGCAACGGGCCGAGTTCCTCGTTCCAGCGGTCGATGGCCTGTTCCAGGCGGGTGACCTCGGCCTCGTCGAGCGCCTGGTAGACCGGCATCGCCAGCTCGCCGCCGAGGTCGAAGAGGCGGTGCTGGCAGGGTTCCAGCACTTCGATCAGCTCGCTGAGCCCGGGGCAGTCCGGCCGCGCCTGCGCGAGTTCGGCGAGGAGCAGGCCGAGGGCGCTGTTGAGGCTGTCCAGCTCGCCCATCGCCTCCACCCGCGGATGATCCTTGGCCACCCGGCGGCCATCTGCCAGCCCGGTTTCGCCGGCGTCGCCGGTGCGCGTGTAGATCCTGGTCAGGCGATTTCCCATCAGTTGTCCTGTTCGCTGGTGGCGGGCAGCGGCAGGCGCAGGGTGAAGAGGGTGCCCTGACCCGGCTTCGACTGCACGTCCATCTGGCCCTTGTGGTTGTTAGTGATGATGAAATAAGAGACCGACAGGCCCAGCCCGGTTCCTTGGCCGACCTCCTTGGTGGTGAAGAACGGCTCGAAAATCCGTTTGCGCACCGCTTCGGGAATCCCCACGCCGTTGTCCTGCACCTGGATTTCCGCCCACGGCGGATTGCGCCGGGTGCGCACGACGATGCGTCCGGGCTCGTCGTCCTCGCGCTGGTGGATGGCCTGGGCGGCATTCTTCAGCAGGTTGAGCAGCACCTGTTCCAGTTCGTTGGCGATGCACGGCACCTTGCCCAGCTCGTCGTCGAACTCGCGGTGGATGTCCAGCGCCTTGAAGTCGAAGCCGTCGGCCAGGTCGAAATCGTTGCCGGCGATCTCCAGCGCCTGGTCGATCACCGTCGGCAGCAGGCAGGGCATCAGCTCGCGGTTGCTCAGGCGGCTGAACGACAGCATGTGGCTGACGATCTTCGCCGCACGGCTGCCGGCGGACTGGATGCCGTCGAGCAGTTGCGGTACCTCGCGGGCCTGCAGGTAGGCGTTGATCTGTTCCAGGCCGATGCCGGCGAGTTGCGCCTGTTCGAGGTTCTTCGCCAGCTCCGGCGACAGCCGCCGGCGGATGTTCTGCACGTTGTGCAGCACGGCGCCCAGCGGGTTGTTGATCTCGTGCGCCATGCCGGCGGCCAGCCCGCCGACCGAGAGCATCTTCTCCGACTGCACCATCACTTCCTCCAGCGACAGGCGCTGGGTGATATCGTCGATGCGGATCACCACGCCGCCCTTGCCGCTGCCGCCCATCAGCGGGAAGAAGGTCAGTGCGTAGTGGCGGGGCTCGCCGTCCTTGGGCCAGGTGACACGCTCGACTTCCTCGACCCGGCAATGCTCGGCACTGCGCCGCAGCGCCTCCAGGTAGGGCTTGAGCGGCGGGAAGGCGAGGAAGATCGGCTTGTTCATCGCTTCGTCCAGGCCGGTGCCGGAAAGCAGGCTGGCCTCCTTGTTCCACTGGGTCACGTACATCTGCTCGTCCAGCGCGATCAGCGCCGAGGGCATCGAGTCGATGATGCTGTTGAGGTAGCTCTGGAAGCCGGTGAGCTTCTTCTCGATCTTGCTGCGCACCTGCACTTCGAGCTCCAGCTGCAGGTTCGTGTGGCGGGTTTCCTCGGCCAGGTTGCGCGCCTGGGAGAAGGCCGCCTGGGCATCGTCGCGGGCACGCTCGAGCTGCTGCTCGCGTGCCTGGATGCGCGCCAGCATGGTGTTGAAGGCCTCGGCCAGGCTGCCGATCTCGTCGTGGTTGCCGCGGCGCGCGCGCAGCGAGTAGTTCTCCTCGCGGGTGACCTGGCGCGACAGCTCTTCCAGGCGGCGGATCGGCTTGGTCACCAGGCGGCGAATCTGCCGCGCCACCAGCAGCCAGAACAGCAGGCTGAAGGCGAGAATCACCAGGCTGGCCGTGAGGGTTCCGGTGTAGAAGGCGCCGGGCAGTTCGCTGGACGCCACCAGCAGCAGGTGGCCGGGCGGCCCGTCGGCCTGCGGCAGCGGGATCAACTGGTTGGTGCGGAATTCGCCGGTACGCCAGCGCTCCAGTCGGTCCAGGCGCCGCGGCAGGTCGAGCTTCTCGCCACGGGCGAGTTGCGCCACGAGCCGGCCGTCGCCGCCGTAGATCGCCGCGGCGCGCAGGGGAGGGTAGTCGCGCAGGTTCTCGAGCAGCGCCCGCGCGGTTTCCGGCGAGGCCAGCGCCGGGGCGCTCAGCGCCGGGTTGGCGATCAGCCGACCGAGGGTCTGCAGCGCCTGCGGCGCCATGCTTTCCTGGGAAATCCAGTACGCGGCGCTGATGAAGGCGAGGTTGGCCACCAGCAGCACGGTGGCGAGCAATACCAGCAGGGCGGCGAGCAGCTTGCGGCCGACCGGGAGATTTTCGAGACGCTGACGCAGGATCATGGCGGGTCGGAGCGTGCGGAATGAACCGGCAGGGTAGCCCGCGCCTCAGTGCACCGGCAATCCGCGCGCGGCGAGGTGCGCGAGCAGCCGCTGGTGCAGGGCGCGCAGGTGCGGCAGATCCAGCGCGTGGCGTTCGGCCACCGCGCAGGCGCGTCCGAGCAGGTAGGCGACCTCGGTGCGGCGGCCGGCGGCGACGTCCTGATGCATGGAGGAATGGTTCGCCGCGGTGGCCTGGATCACCCGCTGCACGTCGTCGTGCAGGTGCTCGGCGGCCGCCGGCTGACCGCAGCCTTCGAGCAGTTCGCCGAGCTCGGCGCAGAGGATCGCGACCTCCGCCGGGTGCTCGGCCAGCCCGCCGTTGCGGCAGTCGTGCAGCACCGTCAACGGGTTTATCGCGCAGTTCAACGCCAGCTTGCGCCACAGCCGGGTGAGGATGTCCGGCGTCCACTGCCGGGGTATTCCGGCCTGCTCCAGCTGCGCGAGCCAGCCTGGCGGGGTGGGGTCGAGCGGGTCGCCGAGCCAGTTGAAGCCGTGCCCGGCGAAGACCACCTCGAAGTCGGCCCGGCGGAACGCGCCCTCGGTACTGGAGATCAGGATGCAGCGCGCGTGCGGCACCTGCGCAGCGACTTCCTCCTGGCTGCCGATGCCGTTCTGCAGCAACAGCAGCTCGGCCTTCGGGGCCAGGCGCGGGACCAGCGCGGCAACCGCGGAGGCGGCGTCATAGGCCTTGCAGGCGAGCAGCAGGCGATGGATCGGCGCCGTATCGGCGAGGGTTTCGGCGGGGAGCGGATGAAGGGTGCGCTGGCCATTTTCCACAAGGCTCAGGCCACCGGCGCGGCGGTAGTCGGCCAGGCGCTTCTCATCGCGCAGGATCAGCGTGACCGGCAGCCCCGCCCGGGCCAGGCGCGCCGCCCACAGGGTGCCGAGGCTGCCCGCGCCGAGCACATGCCAGCTCACGCGCGCGTCGGCATCAGCGGCTGCCCAGGCGCAGGGCGGCGATGCGACCGCTGGCGTAGGCCTCCGGCAGCAGGTTCTGGCCATACTCGATCAGTGTCTGCGCATCCAGCGGCAGCGCCTTGGCATCCGCGCCGACCAGGCCGATCCCGGCCTTCAAGGTGATGAACCCTTCGCTGGTCTTGAAGGCCTTGAGGTTGAGGCCTTCGTGCAGGCGCCGGAAGCTGGTCGGCGAGCATTCGTGAAGGTCGTCGATGAGGGTGATCAGGCCGAAATGGGTGTCGTCCAGGCGCGCCAGCACGTCCAGCGGGCGCACCAGCTGTTGCAGACGACGGGCGATGCCGTGGAGCAGTTCGGCGTAGAAATCCTCGCCGTACTTCTGCCGCAGCTCCCCGGTTTCCGGCAGCCCGATCAGCAGGTAGCAGAGCGCGCCGCCGCGCGATTCCACCTGGCGTAGGCTGTCGCCGAGCTTGAGCCTCAGGTAGCGCGGATTGCCCAGGCCGGTGACCGAGTCGACCAGGTTGCGCTGTTCGAGGCTGGCGATGTTCTGCGTCAGCAGGCGGTTTTCCTGGAGCAGCCGCTGCAGGGTGTTGCACAGGCGGTCGGCGGCGAACACGCGTGGCAGCAACTGTTCGCTCATTTCCGACTTGCTGATGAAATCGTCGACGCCGCGGTCGAAGGCTTCGTGCAGCACGTTTTCGCCTTCCTTGCCGGTGAGCAGCACGATGTAGGTGTAGTGATCGGCCATCTCGTCCAGCTGGCGCACCCGCGCGGTCAGCTCGAGGCCGTCGATCTCCGGCATCAGCCAGTCGGCGAGCAGCACGCTGGCCGGGCGCGTTTCGAGTTGCCGCAGCGCTTCCGTCGCGCTGCTGGCGAAGCGCACATCCTGATAACCGGCCTGGCTAAGTGCCCGGCCGATCATGGCGCTGGAGAATTTGGCGTCATCCACGACCAGGATGCTGAGGTAAGCGTTGGGCATTTAGCGAACTCGCAATAGGGGCCGACTTCCTGCCAGCCGGGGGGCGCCGCATAGTTGTGCGGTTATAATGACCGGGCATTTTCAACCGTCAAGCCAGGCGCGAACCGCTCGAGAGTCCGAACGCGCCATCAATCTGGAGCAAGCCACATGCCCTCTTTCGACGTGGTGTCGGAGCTGGACAAGCACGAAGTCACCAATGCCGTGGACAATGCCATGAAGGAACTCGAACGCCGCTACGACCTGCGTGGCAAGGGCAGCTTCGAGTTCAAGGAAAAGGTCGTCACCCTGACCGCCGAGGCGGATTTCCAGCTCGAGCAGATGATCGAGATCCTCAAGCTGTCGCTGGTCAAGCGCAAGATCGACGTGCAGTGCCTGGAGCTCAAGGACGCCTACGCCTCCGGCAAGGTGGTGAAGCAGGAAGCCACGCTGCGCGAAGGCATCGACAAGGAGCTGGCGAAGAAGATCGTCGCGCTGGTCAAGGATGCGAAGCTCAAGGTGCAGGCCGCCATCCAGGGCGAGCAGGTACGCATCACCGGCAAGAAGCGCGATGACCTGCAGGAAGCCATCGCCCTGCTGCGCACCCAGGACCTGGGCATGCCGCTGCAGTACAACAACTTCCGCGACTGACCATCCGTCGCCCGGGCCGGGGAACCTCGGCCCTCTGCCAGGCGTCGCATTCTCTGTGTTTTCATGGCCATCCGGTGGCCTCAGAGAGGGAATGCAATGGATGTGAACAACGAAATCGATCGACTGGTGACGGCCTCCGAGGCCTGGCTGCCGCTGCTGATGGAGTACGGCGGGCGCCTGGTGCTGGCGCTGGTGACGCTGGCCATCGGCTGGTGGCTGATCAACCGGTTGACCAGCAAGATCGGCCTGCTGCTCGGCATGCGTCACATCGACCTGGCGCTAAAGGGCTTCATCGTCAACCTGGCCAACATCATCATGAAGGTCCTGCTGGTGATCAGCGTGGCCTCGATGATCGGCATCGAAACCACCTCCTTCATCGCCGCCATCGGCGCGGCCGGCCTGGCCATCGGCCTAGCGCTGCAGGGCAGCCTGGCGAACTTCGCCGGCGGCGTACTGATCCTGCTGTTCCGGCCGTTCCGCATCGGCGACTGGATCGAGGCGCAGGGCACCAGCGGCACCGTCGACAGCATCCAGATCTTCCACACGGTGCTGCGTACCGGCGACAACCGCACGGTGATCATCCCCAATGGCAATCTGTCCAACGGCATCATCACCAACAGCTCGCGGCAGGCCACCCGGCAGCTGATCTTCGACATCAAGGTCGACTACGACGCCGATTTGCAGAAGGCCCAGCAGGTGCTGCGCGAGATGGCCGACGACCCGCGCGTGATCAAGGAGCCGCCGCCTGCGGTGGTGGTCGCGGGCCTGGGCGACACCTTCATCACGCTGTCGCTGCGGGTGTGGACGGCGAATGCCGACTTCGGCGCAGTCACCTTCAAGTTCAACGAGGAAGTGCGCGACCGTCTGCGCGCCATCGGCGTGGACATCGCCCTGCCGGGCAAGGTGGCGCGCATGCTGACTACCCAGACCGCGTCGCGCTGAGGCGTGCTAGCGGCTGCCGCCCTTGGCGTCGGCCGCCGTTTCGCCGGGCTCGTCCAGCGGTTGCGGTTCGCGGCGCAGGCGGCGCCACTGCATCAGGATGAGGATCAGTGTCGGCACGCCGAGGAGCGTGGTGATGAGGAAGAAATCGCTGTAGCCGACCTTCTCCACCATCACCCCCGAATAGCCCCCGAGTAGGCGCGGCAGCAGCATCATCAGCGAGCTGAGCATGGCGTACTGGGTGGCCGAGAATTTCAGGTTGGTCAGGCTCGACAGGTAGGCGACGAACGCGGTGGAGGCCAGCCCGGCGCTGAAGTTGTCGCAGGAGATGGTCAGCACCAGCATCTGCAGGTCCGCCCCCATTCCCGCCAGCACGACGAACAGCAGGTTGGTGCCCGCCGAGGCGGCGCCGCCGATGAAGAGGATCGGCAGGATGCCGAAACGCACGATCAGCAGGCCGCCGAATACCCCGCCGAGCAGCGTCATGATCAGCCCGAAGATCTTGCTGACACCGGCGATCTGGTCCTTGCTGAAGCCCTGGTCGATGTAGAAGACGTTGGCCATCACGCCCATCACCGTGTCCGACATCCGATAGGTGGCGATCAGCCCCAGCAGCATCAGCGCCTGCCAGCGGTAGCGCAGGATGAAGTCGCTGATCGGCGTCAGCACCGGCGCCATCAGCAGCCGGCCGGGGGCGGACAGGCAGCCCAGGCAGATCAGCAGGTACATGGTTCCGCGCGGCCAGTAACCGCCGTAGTACGACTGCAGGCCGCCGGTGAAGGCGACCATCAGGATGATCAGCACGATCACCGACACACCCTGGTTGACGAAATCCAGGTGCCGCGTGCGTTTGCGCTGGTAGGCCTGGCGCAGCGTGCTGCCAACCGGCAGCAGCAGCGCGCGGCCCCAGGGCGACAGGCAGCCGAGGATGAACAGCCCGTACAGCGCGGCCCGCGGCCAGGCGGTGGCGATCAGCGCGTTGATCAGCGCCGGCACCGAGATCAGCATCACCAGCAGCAGGCCGATCGAGGCGAGCTGGTGGTTGAAGCCGAACAGCGAGGTGCGGTTCGGCAGCGGCGTGGTGGCCTCGGGTTCGCGGATCGCCAGGCTGGTCATCAGGCCGGGCAGGATCAGCAGGGCGAAGGCGATGTAGGTGCTGGCCCAGGCGCTCTGGTCATAGTGCTGGCTGCTCGAACCCAGCCAGTCGGCGAGGAACAGCGCGCCGGCAGTGGCCAGCAGCATCGCCACCCGGTAGCCGGTCATGTACGAGGCGGCGAGGGCGGCCTGGTAGCTGTCCTCGGCGATTTCCAGGCGGTAGGCATCGATGGCGATGTCCTGGGTCGCCGAGGCGAACGCCACGGCCACGGCGAAGGCGATCAGCAGCGCCAGGTGGTCGCGCGGATCGCACAGCGCCATGCCGACCAGGCCGATGGCGATCAGCGACTGCGAGAGGATCAGCCAGGAGCGGCGTTTGCCCAGGGCACCGAGCAGCGGCAGGCGCCATTGGTCGAGCATCGGCGACCAGACCCACTTGAAGGCGTAGGCGAGGCTGATCCAGCTGGCATAGCCGATGGTTTCGCGCGACACCCCGGCCTCGCGCAGCCACACCGACAGCGTCGAGAACACCAGCACCGCTGGCAGTCCCGCCGCGAACCCGAGCAGCAGAAGGGCGAGGGAAGCTGGGGTGGCGTAGGCGCGGAGTGCGTCGCGCCAGGTTTTACGGGACATGAGGGTACGCGGGTGGCTGGCAAAGGGCGCACTCTAACCGCGTTGCTCCGTCGGGCGCCAGCCGTGCCGACGCATGTCCACACGGTCATTGTGCACGCTCACGCCTTCGTCGCGCAGGCGCGCGCGCTGCTCGTCGCCGGAGGGGCTGCCGGCCTGCAGGCTCAGTCGTCCACCAGCGGCTATGACGCGGTGCCAGGGCAATGCCGAACCCTCCGGCAACTGCGCCAGGGTTCGCCCCACCCAGCGTGCCGCGCGGCCGAGGCCGGCCAGTTCGGCGAGCTGTCCGTAGCTGACCACGCAGCCCCTCGGCACCTGGCTGAGCACCAGATACAGCGCCTCGCGGCGGGCCTGCGGATCGTTCGCCGAGGCCGAGGCGTGTGCCTCGTCAGCGTCGGTCGAGTCGCTCATCGCGCGGCATCCGACGCGCCCGTCGCCGCCACGGACGGCGCCGAAGCGCCTGAAACGGGCCATGCAGCCTGCATTGAACTTGCCCTCCGCCTGTGTGTCTGGTTGCTCAGTTGCCGTGCGTCCGGATAATGCCCGGACTTACCCGAACCCTGGAAGCAGACCTACGCCTATGTTGTTGAGAAACCTGCTGTGCCTGACCCTGGGCTGTGCCACCACCTCGGTGTTCGCCGACACCGTATGGTTGAAGAACGGCGATCGCCTGACCGGCAAGGTCAAGGTGCTGGATGGCGGCAAGCTGATGCTGGACACGGACTACGGCGGCTCCATCCCGCTGGATTGGAAGAAGGTCGCCACGCTGGAGAGCGAGACCCCGATGCTGGTTCGCCAGGACGACTTCGAGGACCCGCAACTGGCCAACTCCCTGCACAAGGGCGACGACGGCAAGGTGGTGCTGGGGACCGCCGAGGCTCCGAAGACCATCGAGCTGGCGAGCATCCAGCAGATGATTCAGCCCAAGCCACTGATCCAGGACTTCACCTGGAGCGGCAACATCGACCTGGCACTGGACTACAAGCGCGCGGACACCGACACCGACGACTACAACGTGGCCTTCAAGACCAAGGCCAGGCACGGCCTGTGGCGGCATAACGGCGACGGCGAGTACAACCGCGAAAGCAGCGACGGCGTCACCACCACCAACAACTATCAGCTGGAGTACGCGCTCGACCGCTTCTTCACCGAACAGTGGTTCTGGCAGGGCCGTGTCGACTACAAGAACGACAAGATCGAGGACCTCGCGCGCCAGCGCACGCTGGGTACCGGTCCGGGTTACCAGTTCTGGGACAACGAACTGGGCGCCTTCTCGCTCACCTCGCTGGTCAACCGCACCGACTACGAATACAGCAACGGCAACAAGGACAACTTCTACTCGCTGGCGCTGAAGTGGGAATACAACCGCTACCTGATCGGCAAGACGGTGGAAATCTTCACCAACGGCGAGATCGGCAAACCCCTGTCCGGCGTCGCCGAGTACGCCCTGGATTCCGAAGCCGGGCTGCGCTACAAGGTCACCGACTGGGCCTCGCTCAACCTCAAGGCCGAGAAGGACATCGTCAGCGGCAACTCCGATGGCGAGCTGAACGAAACCCGCTACACCGTAGGTTTCGGCGTGGGTTGGTAAAAGCCCCGCTCGCAAGAAAAAAGCCCCGCATCGCGGGGCTTTTTCATTTCGGCGCTCTTAGCGATGTCTGGTCTCGATCTTGCGAGCTAAGGCCAGGCAAGGCGAATGCCGGCGAGAGAGCGGAATTTACGCCTGTAAATGAGCATCTTGAACCGGCATTCAACGCCGAGATCGAAACCCAACTAGAGGCGGAGGCCGCCGTCGAGTTCCAGCACTCTCCCCGTGTAGTAGTCGTTCTCGAAGATATAGGCCACCGAGTGGGCGATCTCAACCGGCTTGCCGAGGCGCTTGAGCGGGATGCCCGAGGTCATCTTCTCCAGCGCTTCGGGTTTCATGCTCGCCACCATGTCGGTCTCGATGAAGCCCGGCGCCACGCCCGCCACGCGGATGCCGTAGCGCGCCAGTTCCTTCGCCCAGACCACGGTGTCCGCCGCGACCCCGGCCTTGGCCGCCGAGTAGTTGGCCTGGCCCATGTTGCCGGCGCGGGAGATCGAGGAGATGTTGACGATCGCGCCTTCGTTCTTCAGCTCGATCATCTTCGCCGCGACCTCGCGGGTGCAAAGGAACACGCCGGTCAGGTTGACGTCGATCACCGACTGCCACTGCGCCAGGCTCAGCTTGGTCAGCTCGCCGTCCTTGACCTTGATGGTGAGCCCGTCGCGCAGGATTCCCGCGTTGTTCACCAGCCCGTTGATCGCGCCGAAGTCGTAGGCCACCTGGCTCACCAGATGAGTCACCTGCTCTTCGTTGGCAACGTTGCACAGGTAGGCTTTCGCCTCGCCCCCGGCGGCCTTGCAGGCGGCGACGGCCTCGTCGAGTTTCTCCTGGTTGAGATCGACCAGCGCCAGGCGTGCGCCCTTCGCCGCCAGGTATTCGCCCATGGCGCGGCCGAGACCCTGGCCGCCCCCGGTGATGATGATGACCTTGTCCTTGAGTTGCATCGTGTATCCCCTGCTGATTGTTGTTGTCGTCGCCGCCAAGGCGAACCCGTTATGCTGAGCCTGTCCATTCTCAACGGAATCGTCCAAGGAGTCATGGGGTGAGCGTTCGATCGAGCCAGCATGCACGCCAGTTGTTGCTGCGGGAGTACCGCGGCGTGCTTTCCACCCAGTCCAAGGCCATGCCCGGCTTTCCGTTCGGCTCGGTGGCGCCGTTCTGTCTCGACGCCTCGGGCAGGCCGCTGATCCTCATCAGCCGTATCGCCCAGCATACCCACAACCTCAAGGCCGACGGGAAGTGCTCGCTGCTGGTGGGCGAGCGTGGCGCGCAGGACGTGCAGGCGGCGGGGCGCCTGACCCTGCTCGCCGAGGCCAGCCCGTTGCACGGCGCCGGGGAGATCGAAGCGGCGGCCCGGCGGTTCTATCGCTACTTTCCCGCCTCGCAGGACTATCACCTGGCCCACGACTTCGACTTCTGGGTGCTGCAGCCTGTGCGCTGGCGCTACATCGGCGGTTTCGGCGCGATTCACTGGCTGGACCGGGTCGAACTCGCCAACCCCTTCGCCGGCAACAGCGAAACCTCGATGGTCGAACACATGAACGGCGATCACCCCGATGCCATCGCCCACTACGTCCGGCTGGCCGGCTTGCCAGACGGCGAACCGGCACAGATGGTCGGCATCGACAGCGAAGGCTTCCACCTGCGCATCGGTGCGGCGCTGCACTGGCTGCCGTTCGCCGAACCCTGCAGCAACCCCGGCGAGGTGCGCCAGGCGCTGGTCGCGCTGGCCCGTGCCGACGCCTGGCCGGTCCCGGAAGGTCCCGGCGACGAATAATCCGGTAACAGTCGCTATCCTGCCGGCCTTGAAATGCCGGCTGCCCACCGTCATCTCATACCCTCGGAAGCCGTTCTTCCGCCAAGGATTCCACGATGCGTGTTTTCTTCTTTCTGTTCCTGTTGTTCCCGGTCGTCGAGCTGGCGCTGCTGATCAAGGTCGGCGGCGCCATCGGCGTGCTGCCCACGCTGCTGTTGCTGGTGGGCAGCGCGCTGCTCGGCGGCCTGCTGCTGCGCGTCGCCGGCGTCGCCACGGCCTGGCGCGCGCGGGAGCGCCTGGCGCGCG
>NZ_DJTK01000060.1:0-17044 GCF_002438225.1 Pseudomonas sp. UBA6310
TGCGCACCACGGTCTCGAAGCCTTTCTGGTTGATCGAGACGAGCGGGGCGGGGTACTGGCCGCCGGCGTTGTTGACCAGGTGATGGATCGGACCGTGTTCGGCGATCACCGCCGAGACCATGGTCTTCACCGCGTCTTCCTCGCGGATATCGCAGACCCGCCAGGCGACGCTGCCGCCGTCCTCGATGATCTCGCCGGCGGTGCTTTCCAGCTTGTCCTGCTTGCGCCCGACCAGCACCACGTGGGCGCCCAGGGCCGCCAGTTCGTGCGCGGTGCAACGGCCGATGCCGCTGCCGCCGCCGGTGACCAGCACGGTCCGGCCGCTGAACAGGCCGGGTTTGAAGATCGAGTCGTATGTCATTGTTGTTGTCCTTCGGCTCGTTTTAGGCCCCACCCTCAAGGTGGCGGGCTATCCATTTGGCGTCGTGGCGTGGCGGATGGCGAGAGCCTCATGCATCGTCCAGCGACTGCGCCAGCGTACGAGGCACCGGCACCGGAAACTCCAGCAACTGCTGGGCGAATGCCTTGCCTTGCGGGTCGATGCGCAGGCTGGCCACGCCACCCCCGCCCAGGGCGTTCTCCAGCAGGAAATTCAGGCTGTGCGTGCCGGGCAGGTACCAGCGGGCGACGCGCCCGGTGACCGGGTCGAGCACGTGGCGCATCCACTCCACCACGGCATCGCAGGTCAGCGCTTCGGCGATCCACGGCAGGTACTCGGGGTGGCGCGCCATCACCCCGATGTTGCTATGGTTGCCCTTGTCGCCGGAACGGGCCACGGCGAGGCGGATCAGCGGCACGCTGGTGTCCGCTTCGCCCTCGGGGCGCGGCGGTTGCAGGTCCTCGGGCAGTTCCCGGGTATCCAGCGCCGGGCGGGGCGGCAGGGCGACGGGCAGGCGTTCTCCGTTCAGCTCGACGCTCAGCGCGCAGGCGCCCTTGTCGATCAGGAAGGAGAACAGGCGGATCACCGGGTACACCGTCGGCCGTCCGCCGACGATGCCGGTCAAGCCCGGCGCCGTGCCGGTCGCCGCCTGGGCGATCTCGCGGGAGAACAGCAGCAGGGCTTCCTTGCGCGGATGGCGCACGCCGATCTTCACCACCACCTCGCGGGCGTCGCGGCGTTCGGCCCGCGCGCCGTAGGTGGCTTCGGCGCCGAGCAACTCGATGTCGACCTGAGCGAAAGGCGCCCAGTGGCGCTGGGCGAACATTTCCTCGCAGCGTGCGACGATCGCCCGGCTGACCCGTTCCGCCTTGCGCACCGCGTCGATCCCGGCGATGAGGAAACTGGCGACGCAGCGGAAACCGTCCGGCCAGGTGGCGCTGACCTTGTAGCGTTCGGTGGGTGCAAGGCCACGGGCGCCCTGCACGGCGACGCGGTTTTCGCCGACCTGCTCGAGCGTCACCTGGGTGAAGTCGCAGACCACGTCCGGCAGCAGGTACGCGCGCGGGTCGCCGATCTCGTAGAGCAGTTGCTCGCCGACGCTGAACGGGCTGACCAGGCCGCCGCTTCCCGGCGGTTTGCCGACCACGAAGCGGCCATCGGCGGCGACCTCGACGATGGGAAAGCCGATGTGCTCGTAGTCCGGCACGCGTTCCCAGTCGGTGAAGTTGCCGCCGGTGCACTGCGCGCCGCACTCGATGATGTGCCCGGCCAGCGCGGCCTGGGCCAGCCGGTCATAGTCGTCCCAGGCCCAGCCGAACTCATGCACCAGTGCGGCGCTGACCACAGCGCTGTCGACCACCCGGCCGGTGATGACGATGTCCACGCCCTGTTGCAGCGCCGCGACGATGCCCGGCGCGCCTAGGTAGGCATTGATCGACACGCACATCGGCGGCAGCGGGTCGCCGCTGAACATCTCCTGGATGCCGGCCTTGCGCAGCTCGGCGAAGCTCGGCTGCAGGTCGTCGCCGTGCAGGACGGCGATCTTCAGGTCGACGCCGGCCTTGGCGCAGGCGCTGGCGAGGGCCTGGGCGCAGGCGTGCGGGTTGACCCCGCCGGCGTTGCTGATGACGCGGATGCGCTTGCTGGAGATGTCCTCCAGCAGCGGCGCCAGCACCTCGACGAAATCCGTCGCGTAGCCGGCTTCGGGGTTCTTCATGCGCGCGCCGGCCATGATCGACAGGGTGATCTCCGCGAGGTAGTCGAACACTAGGTAGTCCAGTTGCGCACCCTGGACCAGCTGTGCGGCGGCCGTGGACGTATCGCCCCAGAAGGCGGAGGCGCAGCCGATGCGAACGGTCTTTGACATGGAGAATTCCTGCAGCGGGATTCGATTGCAGCGGAGACTACCAAGCAAGCGCTTGGTTGAAAACCCTGTCGCGATGCTTTTCTTGCCCAAGCGCTTGCTTGGCGACTCGGCGCGGCATAAATTCCTTCGCATACACAATGACTTGCGTATATCGGACGGTTTTGCCGATGGCGCATCAGACAGTAAGCGGGGAATTCAGCGTGGACGATCGGCAGGCCCAGGCAGTGATGGCGGAATTGCTCGCCAGCGGACAGATCACCGATCCTGAAAGCGCCCGCGGCAAGTTGCTGCAAACGGCGGCGCACCTGTTCCGCAGCAAGGGCTACGAGCGCACCACGGTGCGCGACCTGGCCAGCGCGGTGGGCATCCAGTCCGGCAGCATCTTTCATCACTTCAAGAGCAAGGACGAGATCCTCCGTTCGGTGATGGAGGAAACCATCCGCTACAACACCGCGCTGATGCACGCCGCGCTGGCGCAGGCCGAGGATCTGCGCGGGCGGGTGCTGGCGCTGATCCGCTGCGAGCTGCAATCGATCATGGGCGGCACCGGCGAGGCGATGGCTGTGCTCGTCTACGAATGGCGGTCGCTGTCCGAGGACAGCCAGCGCTACATCCTCGGCCTGCGCGATACCTACGAGCAGCTCTGGCTCGACGTGCTCGACGAGGCCCGCGCGGCGGGCTATTTCAGCGGCGACAGCTTCATACTGCGGCGTTTCCTGACCGGCGCGCTGAGCTGGACGAACACCTGGTTCCGCCCCGAGGGTCCGATGAGCCTCGATCAACTGGCCGAGCAGGCGCTGTCACTGGTCATCAAGGAACGCTGAAACCGGCCGATAACGAGTAGCCCCGAATCCGCGGGGCGCCGCACTCGTCATCGGGGAACCCTTCGTGTTCGCGCCTAGCAAAATCCTCTTTCTGCTCTGCTGTCTGCTGACTCAGTCGCTGCTTGCCGCGCAGCGCGTGGTGGTCGGCGCGACCGAGTATCCGCCCTATGTGACGATGCCGGCGCATGGTGAGCCGAGCGGCTTGCTGCCGGAGCTGCTGGAGGCGATGAACGCGGTGCAGGACGACTACCGCTTCGAGATCACGCTGACCTCCACGGGGCGGCGTTACCGCGACTTCACCCGCGGTCGTATCGACCTGGTGCTGTTCGAGTCGCGGCAGTGGGGCTGGCAGGACATCCCCATGCAGACCCTCGACCTGGGTATCGACGACTCGGAAGTCTTCGTCGCCCGCGCGGTGCCCGGCCGCGACCAGAGCTACTTCGCCACGCTGGAAGACAAACGCCTGGGGCTGCATATCGGATATCACTATGCCTTCGCCGATTTCGAGAGCGATAGCGAGCGCCTGCACCAGCGCTTCGACGTCGTCGTCAGCCGCTCCCACGAGACCAACCTGGAAATGCTCCTGCGCCAGCGCATCGATCTCACGGTGATGGCCAAGTCCTACCTGCGCATGGACTTCGACGCGCGCCCCGAACTGCGTGAGCGGTTACTGGTTTCCACGCGCGTGGACCAGACGTTTCGCCCGCTGGCGCTGATTCGCCCGAACGGGCCGATCGACGCCGAGCGCCTCTCGGCGATCCTCGAAGCGCTGCGCCGCGACGGTCGCTATGCCGCGCTGCTGGCGCGCTATCACCTCGACGCCGCGACCGCGCAGGACGACGCCAGGCATTAGCGCTGCGTTCGAGCCGTGAGCTGACGAGAAGGAGGCGGGCTTCGCCCACGCTGCGCCAGGCGCGGCCGCTGGCGTAGGTGAAGCCCGTGGAGTCGCGGGGAGGGCGGTCAGCGGTCGTCCGCGTCCTGGGCGTCCGCTTCGGCGTTGCGCTGGTGGACGCGGTCGAGTTGTTCCTTGGACAGCGGCACTTCCTTCGCCGTGTCGCGCAACATCATCAGGCCGCCGACGATGGAGCCGATGGCGACCAGCAGAATCAGCCAGGCATACCATGGCATGGGAATCTCCTTCTTGTCTTTGGGTGTCCTTACCTTAGGACGCGCGAAACAGCCTGTCAGTTCGCGGGCAGTACGTCATGCAGCGTGCTGTCGTCCTTCAGCGCCACGCCGGAGAGCTGCAGGCGCAGCGCGCCGCGCACCAGGTGGTCGAGCTTGTGGGCGGCTACGCCATAGGGCAGGCCTTCCGGGCGCACGTTGGAGATGCAGTTGCGCTCGCTGTCCATCAGGCCGACCTTCGGCGCGTAGCTGACGTACAGCCCGAGGCTGTCCGGCGACGTCAGCCCGGGGCGTTCGCCGATCATCACGATCACCAGCCTGGCTCGCAGCGCCTCGCCGATGCCGTCGCCGATCGCCACGCGTCCCTGTTCGGCGAGCACCACCGGCGTGTTCGCCCAGTCGGCCTCGAAGCGTTCGCGGAACAGGCGCAGCAGCGGCAACGCGTGGTTCTGCACGGCGATCGAGGACAGCCCGTCGGCGATCACCACGGCCAGTTCCGGCGCCGGTGCCTCCTCGCGCAGGCGCTCGCGGCACGCTTCGTCGAGGCTGCGGCCGCGGTCCGGGCGCAGCAGGTAGACATGCCGGTCCTCGGCGTCGCTCTTCACCCGCAGGGTGCGGAAGCCGGCGGCCTGGAGTTCGTCGCCGAGGGCGTCGAAATCCAGCGGCCGGTGCACCGCGTCGCGCGCCTGGGCGTGCGCCAGGCCGAACTTGAGTACCTCGCTGGTCGGCAGGCTGGAGCCGACCCGGCCGAGCGCGATGCGCGCCGAGGTGTGCGCGCGCAGTTCGTCCCAGGGGTTGCCTTGCGTCAGGGTCAGGTCGCTCATCAGGCGGCTCCGGAAAGGAAGGGCAGTTGCTTGAGCAAATGGTGGCCGCGTCCGATCTCGCGCAGTTGCCCGGAGGCCTCGGTGATCGCCATGCGCGTCAGCCAGGCATCGAATTCCGGCGCACGTTTCAGGTCGAGCACGCTGCGCAGGTAGAGCGCGTCGTGGAACGAGGTGCTCTGGTAATTGAGCATGATGTCGTCGGCGCCGGGGATGCCCATGATGAAGGTGATGCCGGCGGTGCCGAGCAGGGTCATCAGGGTGTCCATGTCGTCCTGGTCGGCTTCGGCGTGGTTGGTGTAGCAGACGTCGCAGCCCATCGGCACGCCGAGGAGCTTGGCGCAGAAATGGTCTTCCAGCCCGGCGCGGATGATCTGCTTGCCGTCGTAGAGGTACTCCGGCCCGATGAAGCCGACCACGGTGTTGGTCAGCAGCGGCTTGAACTCGCGGGCCACGGCGTAGGCGCGCGCCTCGCAGGTCTGCTGGTCGACGCCGTGGTGACCGCCCGCGGAAAGCGCCGAGCCCTGGCCGGTCTCGAAGTACATCAGGTTGTCGCCGACGGTGCCGCGGCCGAGGCTCTGCGCGGCGTCGTGCGCCTCGCGCAGGATCGACAGGTTGATGCCGAAACTGGCGTTGGTCTTCTCGGTGCCGGCGATCGACTGGAACATCAGGTCCAGCGGCGCGCCGGCCTCGATGGCCTGGATCTGCGTGGTGACGTGGGTGAGCACGCAGCTCTGCATCGGAATGTCGAAGTGCTGGCGGACTTCATCGAGCATCTGCCACAGGCGCATCAGGGTCGGCAGCGAGTCGCTCGCCGGGTTGATGCCGACCACCGCGTCACCCGAGCCGTAGAGCAGGCCATCGAGCATGCTCGCCGCGATGCCGCGCACGTCGTCGGTGGGGTGGTTGGGTTGCAGGCGCACGGAGAGGTGCCCGGGCAGGCCGATGGTGTTGCGGAAGCGGGTCACCACGCGGCACTTCTTCGCCGCCAGGATCAGGTCCTGGTTGCGCATCAGCTTGCTCACCGCTGCCGCCATTTCCGGCGTGATGCCTGGCGCCACGGCGCTCAGCGTGGCGCTGTCGGTGGAATCGAGCAGCAGCCAGTCGCGCAGGTCGCCGACGGTGAGGTGGGAGATCGGGGCGAACGCCGCGAGGTCGTGGCCGTCGATGATCAGGCGGGTGACTTCGTCGGCTTCGTAGGGAATCAGCGCTTCCTCGAGGAAGCGTTTGAGCGGCACGTCGGCGAGGGCGATCTTCGCCGCCATGCGTTCCTCGTAGGTCGCCGCGGCGAGGCCGGCCAGATAATCGCCGGAGCGCGCGGGGCTGGCCTTGGCCAGCAGGGTCTTGAGGTCGGCGAAGCGGTAGGTCTGGCTGCCGACGGATGTGCTGTAAGGCATGGCGGGGCTCCGTGGGGCGGGCCGCGGCGCGTCGGGGTCCGGTGCGCGACGGCGGGCTCGGAAACGACGACGCCGGGCGCAAGCGTCCGGCGTCGGCACTCAGGCGTCACTAAACGTCAGGCGGCACCACCGGTCAACAGCACGTCGCTGCGGGCGTTGGCGCGCTGATGGCCGGTCAGCAGGAAGTAGACGAAGCCCACCACCATGAAGCCCAGGAAGATCAGCCCGATGATCGCGTTGAACCAGGCCATCGCCACCAGGCAGACGACTGCCAGCACCAGGGCGATGCCCGGTACGATCGGGTAGCCCGGCGCGCGGAAGGTGCGCTCCAGGTTCGGCTCGCTCTTACGCAGCTTGAACAGGCTGAGCATGCTCATGATGTACATGACGATGGCGCCGAACACACTCATGGTGATCATCGCCGCGGTCAGGGTCATGCCTTGCAGGTTGATCAGGCCGTCGCTGTAGATCGCCGCGATACCGACCACGCCGCCGGCGATGATCGCCCGGTGCGGCGTCTGGAAGCGCGACAGCTTGGCCAGGCTGGCCGGCAGGTAGCCGGCGCGGGCGAGGGCGAAGAACTGCCGCGAGTAGCCCAGGATGATGCCGTGGAAGCTGGCGACCAGACCGAACAGGCCGATCCAGACCAGCATGTGCAGCCAGCCGGAGCTTTCCCCGACGACCACTTTCATCGCCTGCGGCAGCGGGTCGTTGATGTTCGACAGGGCCGCCCAGTCGCCTACGCCGCCGGCGAAGATCATCACGCCCATGGCCAGCGTGACCAGTGTCAGGATGCCGGCGATGTAGGCCTTGGGAATGGTGCGTTTCGGGTCCTTGGCTTCTTCGGCGGCCATGGCGGCGCCTTCGATGGCGAGGAAGAACCAGATGGCGAAGGGGATCGCGGCGAAGATGCCGGAAATCGCCGCGCCGCCGAACTCGTTGGAACCGGCCCAGCCGTTGAGCACGAAGTTGCTGAAGCTGAAGCCCGGTGCGACCACGCCCATGAACACCAGCAGCTCGGCCACCGCGAGGATGGTCACCACCAGCTCGAAGGTCGCGGCGATGCTGACGCCGAGGATGTTCAGGGTCATGAAGACGATGTACGCGCCAACCGCGGCCAGCTTCGGATCGAGACCGGGGAACTGCACGTTGAGGTAGGCGCCGATGGCCATGGCGATGGCCGGCGGCGCGAAGACGAACTCGATCAGCGTGGCGAGGCCGGCGATCAGCCCGCCTTTTTCACCGAAGGCGCGGCGGCTGTAGGCGAAGGGCCCGCCGGCGTGCGGAATGGCGGTGGTCAGCTCGGTAAAGCTGAAGATGAAGCAGGTGTACATCGCCGCCACCAGCAGCGCGGTAACCAGGAAACCGAGCGTTCCCGCTACGCCCCAGCCATAGCTCCAACCGAAGTACTCTCCGGAAATCACCAGGCCGACGGCGATACCCCACAGATGCAGGGTGCCGAGGGTGGGTTTGAGTTGCGTGCTCATGCTGACCTCTCAATGGATTTTCGACACGTTCAGTTACGTTTTGCAGCGGTCGTGCCAGTCTTGCGTTTGCACGAAACAGAGCCTGGCCCAGCGGTTCCCTTGGCCTCGCACGGCGTGACCGGCGGGTCAGCGTGTCGCGCTGGTGCGTCGAGCGGAGAGAGTGAATCGATTCAGCGCGCGCCGCCGAGCCAAAGTCGAGCGCGCCAGCCGGGAGGATCGGGGCAAGGAAAAGTCGCCCACAGGCGTGCGGAAGGTCGGAAAATCGTCCTTCGGCACCTCGCGCGGCTACGGAAAACTCCGGCGTTCTGCGACAATGCGCGCCGTTTTCGATCCGCCGTGAGAGCCCGCCATGTCCGCCTGCCAGTCCCCGATCATCGTCGCCCTGGATTTCCCGTCCCGCGACGCCGCGCTGAAACTCGCCGATCAGCTCGATCCGGCGCTGTGCCGGGTCAAGGTCGGCAAGGAGCTGTTCACCCGCTGTGGCTCGGACATCGTTGGTACATTGCGCGACCGGGGCTTCGAGGTTTTCCTCGACCTGAAATTCCACGACATCCCCAACACCACCGCGATGGCGGTGAAGGCGGCGGCGGAGATGGGCGTGTGGATGGTCAACGTGCACTGCTCCGGCGGGCTGCGGATGATGGCTGCCTGCCGCGAGATGCTGGACCGCTTCAACGGGCCGAAGCCGTTGCTGATCGGCGTGACCGTGCTGACCAGCATGGAGCGCGAGGACCTGGCCGGAATCGGCCTGGACGTGGAGCCCCAGGTTCAGGTGCTGCGCCTGGCGGCGCTGGCGGAGAAAGCCGGGATGGATGGCCTGGTCTGCTCGGCGCAGGAGGCCAGTGCATTGAAAGCGGCGCATCCACGGCTGCAGCTGGTCACTCCCGGCATTCGCCCGGCCGGCAGCGCGCAGGACGACCAGCGTCGCATCCTCACCCCGCGCGAGGCGCTGGACGCCGGCTCCGACTATCTGGTGATCGGCCGCCCGATCAGCCAGGCGGCCAACCCGGCGCAGGCGCTGTCAGCGGTGGTCGCCGAACTGGCCTGAGGCCTCGTCGGTAGCTCGGACCCTAGACGGACCGTAGGGTGGGCTTCAGCCCACCGCCTCGGCACCGAGTGAGCTGTGGTGGGCTGAAGCCCACCCTACGCGAGGCGGCGCTCGGCTGAGCTTCAGTGCCCGCTTGCCGAATTTTTCGCCCCACCCCGCGCGAGACGCCGGCTCCGAAGACGCAGCTTCGCGTAGCTAAGACAGTAGGGTGGGCTTCAGCCCACCGCCTCGGCGCCGAGTGAGCTGTGGTGGGCTGAAGCCCACCCTACGCGAGGCGGCGCTCGGCTGAGCTTCAATGCCCGCTTGCCGAAGTTTTCGCCCCACCCCGCGCGAGGCGCTGGACGCCGGCTCCGAAGACGCCGCTTCGCGTAGCTAAGACCGTAGGGTGGGCTTCAGCCCACCGCCTCGGCGCCGAATGAACTGTGGTGGGCTGAAGCCCACCCTACGCGAGGCGGCGCTCGGCTGAGCTTCAGCACCAGCTTGCAGAAGTTTTCGCCCCACCCCGCGCGAGGCGCTGGACGCCGGCTCCGAAGACGCAGCTTCACGTAGCTAAGACCGTAGGGTGGGCTTCAGCCCACCGCCTCGGCGCCGAGTGGACCTTGGTGGGCTGAAGCCCACCCTACGCGAGGCGGCGCTCGGCTGAGCTTCAGTGCCCGCTTGCAGAAGTTTTCGCCCCACCCCGCGCGAGGCGCTGGACGCCGGCTCCGAAGACGCAGCTTCACGTAGCTAAGACCGTAGGGTGGGCTTCAGCCCACCGCCTCGGCGCCGAATGAACTGTGGTGGGCTGAAGCCCACCCTACGCGAGGCGGCGCTCGGCTGAGCTTCAGTGCCCGCTTGCCGAATTTTTCGCCCCACCCCGCGCGAGGCGCTGGACGCCGGCTCCGAAGACGCGGCTTCACGTAGCTAAGACCGTAGGGTGGGCTTCAGCCCACCGCGTCGGCGCTGAGTGGACCTTGGTGGGCTGAAGCCCACCCTACGCAAGGCGTCGCTCAACTGACCTTCAGCACCAGCTTGCCGAAGTTTTCGCCCTTGAACAGTTTGCCGAGGGTTTCCGGGAAGGTTTCCAGGCCTTCGACGATGTCCTCGCGGCTCTTCAACTGGCCGCTGGCCAGCCAGCCACCGATCTCCTTCATCGCCGCCGGGAAGCCTGCCGCGTGGTCCATCACCACGAAACCTTCCATGCGCGCGCGGTTCACCAGCAGCGACAGGTAGTTGGCAGGGCCCTTCATCGCCTGCTTGTTGTTGTACTGGCTGATGGCGCCGCAGATGACCACCCGCGCGCCGCGGGCGAGGCGGCTCAGCACCGCGTCCAGCGTGTCGCCGCCGACGTTGTCGAAGTAGACGTCGACGCCTTTCGGGCATTCGCGCTTGAGGCCTTCGGCAAGATCCTCGCTCTTGTAGTCGATGGCGCCGTCGAAGCCCAGCTCGTCGATCAGGTAGCGGCACTTCTCGGCGCCGCCGGCGATGCCGATCACGCGGCAACCCTTGATCTTGGCGATCTGCCCGGCAACGCTGCCGACCGCGCCGGCGGCGCCGGACAGCACCACGGTATCGCCGGCTTTCGGTGCACCGGTTTCCAGCAGGGCGAAGTAGGCGGTCATGCCGGTCATGCCGAGGGCGGACAGGTAGACCGGCAGTGGCGCGCGCTGCGGGTCGACCTTGTACAGCCCGTTAGGCGCGCCGAGGTAATAGTCCTGCACGCCGAGCGCGCCGTTGACGTGGTCGCCGACGGCGAAGTCGGGGTGCTGCGAGGCGACCACTTCGCCCACGCCCAGGGCGCGCATCACCTCGCCCAGGCCCACCGGCGGAATGTACGACTTGCCTTCGTTCATCCAGCCACGCATGGCCGGGTCGAGGGACAGGTACTTCACGCGGACCAGGATCTGCCCCTGGCCGGGTTCGCCCACCGGCTTCTCGACGTACTCGAAAATGTCGCGGGTGGCTTCGCCGACGGGGCGTTTGGCGAGGAGGAATTGGCGATTGGTGGCGGCAGTCATGGCAGGTACTCGAATCGATGGGTAGGTGACTGTGATAGTTCGCCCGGCGCCCGGGTTCAAGTTTTGTCTGCCCGGAGAATGCCCGTCGATCCGTTCGACTGATGGTGGGGCAGGGTGCTTCATCAGCAGCATGGATCGCCAGCCAACCGGCGTCCTGATAGTGATGCCGACCTGCGTGGGCGCGTGGATAGACTGCGGCACACCATTACTCGCCACTGCTGAGGATTGACGATGAGCATGACGTTTTCCGGCCAGGTCGCCCTGGTCACCGGCGGCGCGGCCGGTATCGGCCGCGCGACCGCCCTGGCATTCGCCAGCGAAGGGCTGAAGGTGGTGGTGTCCGACCTGGATGCCGCCAATGGCGAAGCCACCGTCGAGGCGATCCGCGCCGCCGGCGGCGAGGCCAGCTTCGTGCGTTGCGACGTCACCCGCGAGGCGGATGTGAAAGCGCTGATGGAAGGCGTGATCGGCGCCTACGGTCGCCTGGACTACGCGTTCAACAACGCCGGCATCGAGATCGAGAAGGGCAAGCTGGCCGACGGTGGCGAGGACGAATTCGACGCCATCATGGCGGTCAACGTGAAGGGCGTCTGGCTGTGCATGAAGCACCAGATCCCGCTGCTGCTGGCCCAGGGCGGCGGCGCGATCGTCAACACCGCCTCGGTAGCCGGCCTCGGCGCGGCGCCGAAGATGAGCATCTACGCCGCCTCCAAGCATGCGGTGATCGGCCTGACCAAATCCGCGGCCATCGAGTATGCGAAGAAGAAACTGCGGGTCAACGCGGTGTGCCCGGCGGTGATCGATACCGACATGTTCCGCCGCGCCTACGAGGCGGACCCGCGCAAGGCCGAGTACGCCGCCGCCATGCACCCCGTCGGTCGCATCGGCCTGGTCGAGGAGATCGCCGCCGCGGTGCTCTACCTGTGCAGCGACGGCGCAGCCTTCACCACCGGTCATGCACTGGCCGTGGACGGCGGCGTCACCGCGATCTGATCGCCTCGCCAGGTCGCCGCTTCGCGACGGCCTTCGGGCGGAACGGCAGGGATGCTTTTTCCGCCTACGCGCTCTCTTTCACGCGTGGTACGGGACAAGCGGCCGTTTCGCTTGTCGCACACTGCGATCGTCCTAGAAGAAGAGAGAAACTTCATGCCCGTGCCCCTTTTGCTGCAAGGCCTATCCCTGGCCCTGTTCGGCGGATTCGTCGCCACCTCGCTGGCGGCCGAGACACCCAAGCCGGCCACCGCGCTGACCGCATCGGTCAACGCCGCCTGGAACGAGCGCCTGCCGTTCGCCGACCAGGCCGATTTCCAGGCGGCCCGTCGCGGCCTCATCGAAGCCTTCGACGGCGTGATCCGCGACGGGGACGGCAAGCCGGCCTGGGACCTTCCCGCCTATGCCTTCCTCAACGGCAAGCCGGCGCCGGACTCGGTCAACCCCAGCCTCTGGCGCCAGGCGCAGCTGAACAACATCGCCGGGCTGTTCCAGGTCAGCGAGCGGCTGCACCAACTGCGCGGCATGGACCTGGCGAACATGAACGTCATCGAGGGCGACACGGGGCTGATCATCGTCGACCCGCTGCTCAACCAGGCCACGGCGAAGGCCGCGCTGGAGCTGTACTACAAGCACCGCCCGCGCAAACCGGTGGTGGCGGTGATCTACACCCACGCGCACGTCGATCATTTCGGCGGTGTGCGCGGGGTGGTCGACGAGGCGGACGTCAAGGCCGGCAAGGTGCACATCTATGCGCCGGAAGGCTTCTTCGAGCACGCCATCAGCGAGAACGTGATGGCCGGCCCGGCGATGAGCCGCCGCGCGCAATACATGTACGGCGCGCCGCTGCCACGCGGCGAGCGCGGCCAGGTCGACGCCGGGCTCGGCAAGTCGGTGCCCAGCGCCGGCACCATCACGCTGATCCGGCCCACTGAGGTGATCGCGCAGCCCATCGAGCGGCGTCGCATCGACGGTATCGACATCGAGTTCCAGCTGACGCCCGGCACCGAGGCGCCGGCGGAAATGAACCTGTACTTCCCGCAGTTCCGCGCGTTGTGCATGGCCGAGAATGCCGCGCGCGTGCAGCACAACATCCTTACCCTGCGCGGCGCGCTGGTGCGCGATCCGAAGGTCTGGGCTGGTTATCTCGACCAAACGCTGCAGCGCTACGGCGACAAGTCCGACGTGCTGTTCGCCCAGCATCACTGGCCGACCTGGGGCCAGGCGGAGATCCAGACCTTCCTCGCCGACCAGCGCGACATGTACGCCTTCATCAACAGCCAGACGCTGCGCCTGCTCAACCAGGGGTTCACGCCGATGGAGATCGCCGAGAAGCTGAAGAGCCTGCCGCCGAAGCTCGCCAGCAAATGGTACACCCGCGATTACTACGGCTCGCTGAGCCACAACGTGCGCGCCGTGTACCAGCGCTACATGGGCTTCTACGACGGCAATCCGGCCAACCTGAACCCGCTGCCGCCGGTCGAGGCCGGCCAGCATTACGTGGCGGCCATGGGCGGGGCGGACAAGGTGCTGGCGCTGGCCCGCGAGTCGTTCAAGCAGGGCGACTATCGTTGGGTGGCGCAACTGACCAACCACCTGGTGTTCGCCGAGCCGGACAACAAGGCCGCGCGCGAGCTGCAGGCCGACGCCCTCGAGCAGCTCGGCTACCAGAGCGAGAACGCCACCTGGCGCAACGCCTACCTGATGGGCGCCAACGAGCTGCGCAACGGTGTTTCCAGGCAGCCCGGCGTCGGCAGCAACGCGCCGGACCTGGTCCGCTCGCTGACCCCGGCGATGTTCTTCGACTACCTGTCGGTGCGCATCGACGCCGAGAAGGAGGCCGGCGAGGACCTGCTGATCAACTGGAGCTTCAGCGACCTCAAGGAAGACTACGCACTGACCCTGCGCAACGGGGTGCTCACCCATCGCGACGGCGTGCTGCATCCCCAGGCCGATGTCAGCGTGACCATGGACAAGGCGCTGCTCGACCGCATTGCCCTCAAGGAAACCAGCTTCCTCAAGCAACTCATGGTCGGCAACATCAGCATGCAGGGCGAACGCCTCAAGCTCGGCCGGCTGCTGGGCGGCATGGACGATCCGGACGGCAACTTCAACATCGTCACGCCCTGAGACCTCCGTCCTCCTCCCCGAACGCGGCTCCGGCCGCGTTTTTCATGCCTGTCGTTCGGCGTCGCGCCGCTAATTGGCTGTCGCAGAACTGTTCTGCCTGTCTCGGCGAATGCGACAGCTGTCGCGGCGCGCGATGCCGCCAAAACCGCCTCGCTGATCGTTGAAAGCCGCGCCGTTACTGGCCTGCACGGCCTTCGCCGGTGGCTGGCATAGCGGTTGCTCTCCTGAGTGGGACTGCAGCGAAACGCTCCAGCCCCTAATAAGAAATCGGGAGAAACCCATGAAACAGATTGGCCTCGCTTCGCGCGCAGCCCGCTTGCCTGAAAGCGGGCGTGCCTCTGGCGCCGTTCCACTGACTTCCCTGTGCATCGCCATCCTTCTCGCCCTCGGCTCCACCACCTCGCTGGCCGCACCTCAGCCGGCCGCTGTAGACGGCGCGCGGATCGCCGCCGCGGACAAGGAACCCGGCAACTGGATGTCCACCGGCCGCACCTACGACGAGCAACGCTTCAGCCCGCTGAAACAGGTCAACGACGGCAACGTCGACAAACTCGGCCTGGCCTGGAGCTACAAGCTGGATATCGACCGGGGCGTCGAAGCCACGCCCATCGTCGTCGACGGCGTGATGTACACCACCGGGCCGTTCTCCATCGTCTACGCCCTGGATGCGCGCGACGGCAAACTGCTGTGGAAATACGACCCGCAGTCCGACCGCTCGCGCGCCGGCGAAGCCTGCTGCGATGCGGTGAACCGCGGCGTGGCGGTGTGGAATGGCAAGGTCTATGTCGGCGTGCTCGATGGCCGCCTGGAGGCCATCGACGCCAAGACCGGGCAGAAGGTCTGGAGCGTCGACACCCGCAGCGACCACAGCCGCAGCATCACCATCACCGGCGCGCCGCGCATCGTCAAAGGCAAGGTGATCATCGGCAACGGCGGCGCCGAGTTCGGTGTGCGCGGCTATATCACCGCCTACGACGCCGAGACCGGCAAGCAGGACTGGCGCTTCTTCACCGTACCGGGTGACCCCAAGGAAATGCCCGAAGGCAAGGGCATGGAAATCGCCGCCAAGACCTGGTTCGGCAACAACTACCACAAGCAGGGCGGTGGCGGGACGGTGTGGGATTCGATGTCCTACGACCCCGAGCTGAATCTGCTGTACATCGGCGTGGGCAACGGCTCGTCGTGGAACCCGCGCATCCGCAGCGAAGGCAAGGGCGACAACCTGTTCCTCTCGTCCATCGTCGCCATCAACCCGGACAACGGCGAATACGTCTGGCACTACCAGACCACGCCGGGCGATGCCTGGGACTACACCGCCACGCAGCACATCATGCTGGTGGACCTGGAACTCGACGGCAAGAAACGCAAGGTGCTGATGCAGGCGCCGAAGAACGGCTTCTTCTACGTGATCGACCGTGAAACCGGTGAGCTGCTCTCTGCGAAGAACTTCATCCCGATCAACTGGGCCACCGGCATCGACATGAAGACCGGCCGGCCGATCCGCAACGAGAAGGTCGCCGAATACTGGAAGGACCCGGAGAAAAAGGCCCGCCTGATCCAGCCCGCGTTCTGGGGCGCCCACGACTGGCAACCCATGTCGTACAACCCGCAAACCGGACTGGTGTACATCCCGGCGCACATCATGTCGGCCATGTACCAGGACGTGGACGGCGCGCCGCCACGCTCCAAGTTCAAGAGCATCTACCAGCTCGACGTGAACACCGGGATGATGCCCGAGGACCCCGAAGGCCTGCGCAAGATCGCCGACACCTGGACCGGCAAGCTGATCGCCTGGGACCCGGTCAAGCAGGAAGCCGCGTGGGAAGTGCCGTACACCACCATCTTCAACGGCGGCACCCTGAGTACCGCCGGCAACCTGGTGTTCGAGGGCACCGCCAACGGCCGCGTGGTGGCCTACGCCGCCGACACCGGCAAGAAGCTCTGGGAACAGCCCGCCAACACCGGGGTGATGGCGGCGCCGGTGACCTATGAAGTGGACGGCGAACAGTACGTGACCTTCATGGCCGGCTGGGGCGGGGCGTTCTCCACGTTCGCCGGCGCGCTGTCGTTGCGCGCCGGGGTCAAGCCCAACGCCCAGGTGCTGACCTACAAGCTCGGCGGCACCGCCACGCTCCCCGACCTCAAGGACCGCTTCGCCGACCGCAAGCCCGAGCCGCCGAAACTCACCGGCACCCCGGCACAGATCGACCAGGGCCGCGAACTGTTCAATTCGAGCTGCTCGCAATGCCACGGCATCAATGCCATCAGCGGCGGCGTGGTGCCTGACCTGCGCACCCTGAGCAAGGAAAACCACGAGCGCTTCCTCGGCATCGTCTATGGCGCGCGCATCCCGGACGGCATGCCGTCGTTCGAGGGCCATCTCGACGCGAAGCAGGCCGAAGCGGTGCATCAGTACCTGATCAAGCGTGCCTACGACCTACAGGAACAGCAGGCCGCCGCCAAGAACACCGCCGCCAACTGACCCCCAGACGCCCGCTGCGGCGGGCTTTTACTCGTGGATGGGAGAAACGCAATGAGCACCATCGTCACCTACCAGAACTACATCGATAACGCCTTCATCGGCAGCGAAGAGCTGATCGAGGTGCATAACCCGGCCAACGCCGAGCTGCTGGCGCGAGTGCCGCAAGCGACCAATGTTCAGGTCGAGCGCGCCATCGCCGCCGCGCGCAAGGCGCAGAAGGGCTGGGCCGCCAAGCCGGCCATCGAACGCGCCGGCTACCTGCGCAGGATCGCCCAGAAGGTGCGCGACAACGCCGAGCGCCTGGCCCGTGTCATCACCCAGGAGCAGGGCAAGGTGCCTGGCCTGGCGCTGGTGGAAGTCAACTTCACCGCCGACTACCTCGACTACATGGCCGAGTGGGCGCGCCGCCTGGAAGGCGAAATCCTCACCAGCGACCGCGCCGGGGAAAACGTCTTCCTGTTCCGCAAGCCGCTCGGCGTGGTCGCCGGCATCCTGCC
>NZ_DJTK01000082.1:0-1606 GCF_002438225.1 Pseudomonas sp. UBA6310
GCACTTGAGGGTGTCCAGCAGCATGTTCGGGTAATGGCCGATCGGGGCGATGCGTTGCGCCGAGAACAGCTCGGGGAACAGCCGCATCATCATCTTGCGGTCTTCGAGCATGTAGCTGACGCCGCTCGGGGTGCGCAGGTTGTCTTCCAGCACGTAGTAGCTGCCGTCACCGTCGCGTACCAGGTCCACCCCGGCGATGTGCGCGTAGATATCGCGGTGCAGGTTCAGCCCGCGCATCGCCAGCTGGTAGCCCTCGTTCGCCAGCACCTGCTCGGCGGGAATGATCCCGGCCTTGATGATGCGCTGTTCGTGGTAGAGGTCGGCGAGGAACATGTTCAGCGCCTGGACGCGCTGGATGCAGCCCTTCTCGACGATGCGCCATTCGCTCGCGGGAATGCTGCGGGGAATGATGTCGAAGGGAATCAGTCGCTCGGTACCCTGCTCGTCACCGTAAAGGGTGAAGGTGATACCGGCACGGTGGAACAGCAGATCGGCTTCGCGGCGGCGCTGCGCCAGTTGCTCTTCAGGCGTTTCCGCCAGCCAGCGGGCGAACTCCCGGTAGTGCGCCCGGCAGTCGCCGTTCGCATCGTGCATCTCGTCAAAAAAATTGCGGGACATGCCGTACTCCTTGTCCGGTCAGCAAGAGCATCGCAAGCCTCATGCCAGCGGTAAAAACCAATCAATTCAATGAGTTGAAGAACAACCCAAATATCCTTGCACCAAACCTGCGCACGCACGGCAATACCTGATCAGCACGACGCCCCATTTGAAAGCGTCTGCGGCGGACGGGGCAGCTCCTGTTCATCCCCACCTTGCCGACCTATTTCCTCCCCATCAGACGGTTTCCCGCAGAGCCAGTTTCAACCAGTGACGATAGAAAACGTCGGCCACCCGATTGAGGGCGCCCACGCGGGCGGAAAGGTTTTCCAGCATCTGAGCGCCGCTTTGCTGACTGGGTTGGCGGCTGTCGAGCAGGTAGCCCCAATCGCCCACCCACAGGCGCACCAGTTCCTCGGTCATCTCGGGGTGCCCCTGCAGGCCCAGCACCTTGTCACCCCAGGCGAAACCCTGGTTGCCGCACCAGTCGCTGGCGAACAGCCGTTGCGCACCGGCCGGCAACTCGAAGGTGTCGCCATGCCATTGGAACACCTCCACAGCGTCGGCCAGCCCGTCGAGCCATGGGCTGGCACGCTCGCCATCGCAGCGGCGCAGGGTCTGCCAGCCGATTTCGCTGTAGGGCATCCGCGTGACGCGCGCCCCGAGGGTTTTCGCCAGCAGTTGGCCGCCCAGGCAATGGCCGATCAGCGGGACGTCGCGCCCGATGAAATGCCGCAACGCGGCGTCCTCGGTGGCCAGCCAGGGCAAGGGGTCGTTGACGCTCATCGGGCCGCCCATCACCGCGACGGCGCGTGGACGGTCAAGGTCGTAGCCGTCCAGATCGCCCTGGTCGACGCGCAATACGTCGAACGCCAGACCTTGGGCATCGAGCGTTTCGGCCAGGTGGCCGGGTGAACAGAAATCGGCGTGGGTAAGAATCAGGATATCGCTCATGGCCCCTCCAGTTTGTCGCAGTCTGGCGGAAGGGTCGCGACAGGTCGAGCGCGGG
>NZ_DJTK01000082.1:1897-9878 GCF_002438225.1 Pseudomonas sp. UBA6310
GATTCGAGCCCCTGCTCGAAGTCGTCGATGCCCTCGTGGGTGGCGTACATCACCTTGCTGACCTGCAAGTGCCAGATACCGTCATCCAGCGGGGAAATCTGCGTATTCAGGGATTCGCCACGAAAATTCGTGGCGGCCGAACGGGCGCCGTCCTCGTCGGGAAACAAGGCGTAGAACTCGATCGGATGGACGCGGGCAAAGTCGAAACCGCCTTCTTTCATGCGGCGCAGTACGGAGGTGCTGACATCATCTTGGAAGGTTGTGCTCATGCAATGAACTCCTCTCAGGCGATGGCTCGATTGACCCTCTCGTCGTAAGGCGAACGCCTCTCGGCACGCGGCGATGCCGTACGGGATCAAGCGGGGATGAAGCGCGGAGCGACCAATTGGCGGACGTTCCCGGGTGGCATCCCGTGGGGCGAATGCCGAGGCCCGTTCCTGCAGGTTAGCGTCATCCTGCGAACCCTGTCGCTCCCTTCATTTCAATGGACCTTGCGGCGACGCCGGCGTCCTCGCCTTTTGTCGGACGCGCGCCAGTATGAAAGCGCGTTTCGCTGCAGACGCGCCGCGCCACGCTGCTACAGTCGGCCCATGAATGACCTCTCCAACAACCACCAAACGCTACGCCTGCCCTATCTGCCCCCATGGGACTGGCGGCATTTCCAGCGTTTCTTCGCCCAGCGCCTGCTGCCGGGCGTCGAGCTATTGGACGAGCAACGCTACGCTCGCAGCTTTCGCATAGGCGAGGTGCGCAGCTGGTTCGCCGTCAGCCCGCTGCCCGACGAGCACGCCCTGGCGCTGACCGTCGGCGCCGAAGCCCGCGAGCTGACCCAGGCACTGCTGCTCAAGGTGCGCCGGATGTTCGACCTGGACGCCGACCTCGATAGGATCGCCGCGCACCTGGGCAACGATGCGCTGCTCGGCCCGCTGCTGGCGCGTCACCCGCCGCTGCGCCTGCCCGCCGCGTTCGATCCGTTCGAGCAGGCGGTGCGAGCCATCGTCGGCCAGCAGGTCACCGTCAAGGCGGCAGTGACCATCACCCGGCGCCTGGTGGAACGTCTCGGCGAAACGCTGCCCGACGCGCCGGCTGACCAGCCACAGCGACTCTTTCCCACGCCCGCCGCGATCGCCGGCGCCGACCTCGCGCTCATCGGCATGCCCGGCAAACGGGTGCAGACGCTGCAACGCTTCGCCGCCGCGGTTGCCGAGGGTGCGCTGCGACTGCATGTGGAAGACGGCCCGGAGGACCTGGTGAGGCGCCTGCGCGAATTGCCCGGCATCGGCCCCTGGACCGCCGAGTACATCGCCTTGCGCGGCTTCGGCGCGGCGGACGCCTTCCCCGCGGCCGATCTCGGCCTGTTGAAGGCGCCGCTGTGGGGCGAGTCCGGCATCAGCGCCCGCCAGCTCCAGGCCCGCGCCGAGGCCTGGCGCCCCTGGCGCGCCTATGCAGCGCTGCACCTCTGGCACAACTATTCGGGAGCCTGACCATGCACTACCGCTACCTCGACAGCCCACTCGGTCGCCTGCTGCTGGTCGGCAGCGACGCCGGCCTGAACCTGGTGCACATGGATGAGCAGACGCATCTGCCGCCGCAGACGAGCTGGACGCAGGCGGAACGCCAGCTGGATGAGGCGTGTCGGCAACTGGACGAGTATTTCGGCGGCCGGCGGCGCCGTTTCGACCTGCCGCTGGCGCCACAGGGAACCGCGTTTCAGCGGGCGGTGTGGCAGGCGCTGCTGGAAATCCCCTTCGGCGAAACCCGCAGTTATCGCCAACAGGCCGAACGCATCGGTCGGCCCAGCGCCGTTCGCGCGGTCGGCACCGCCAATGGAGCCAACCCGCTCGCCGTGATCGTTCCCTGTCACCGGGTGATCGGCAGCGACGGAAGCCTCACCGGCTACGCCGGCGGACTGGCGCGCAAGGCGCTGTTGCTGGAACTGGAGCTGGAAGGCGCCAGCCTGCCGGCGCAGGCCAGACTGGCGTTCTGAGGTCAGCGCGCGAGGCGATGCGCCCGCGGCCCCATCACGAACCAGTTGAACAACCCCAGGACGGGAAACAGGGCAATCAGCGCGACCCATATCACCTTGACCCGTCGCGCCGAGTCGCTGCCCAGCACCTGGTAGATGGCCCAGAGGTGCAGCGCCAGGAGCACCGCACCGATGGCGCCGTAGGTCATTCCCATGTCGGGGTCCTCAGAGTCGCGCGGAACCGCTGCCGCGCGGGCCGGCGACGGCCCAGATGATCAGCCCCAGCACCGGCAGGATCACGATCAGCAGAATCCAGAGGATTTTCTTGCCGGTATCCGTACCGCTGCGCAGCACGTTGATGATCGCCCAGATATCCAGGGCAAAGATGATCAGGCCAAGCACACCACCAAACGCATCCATGAGATTTCTCCTAATGATCGGTCTCATTAGGATCGCGACAGGCGGTCAGAGGTTCAGCGCAATCCGCGAAGCAGGCGCCCTCACCCACCGGCAGTGGCCGCCTACCGTCAGTACTCCAGCGGCGGGAACTGGCTGGCGATCGGGTCGCCGGTGAAGGACGCCCTCCAGCCCTGCGGGTCGTTGAACAGCCGAATGGCGATGAAATCCGGCTCCTCGCCCATGTCGAACCAGTGCCGGGAGCCGGCCGGCACCGAGATCAGGTCGTTCTTCTCGCAGAGCACGGCATAGACGAAGTCGTCGATATGCAGGTTGAACAGGCCGCGACCGGCAACGAAGAAGCGCACCTCGTCCTCGGCATGCCGGTGCTCCTCGAGAAACCGGGCACGTAGCTCGGCCTTCTGCGGGTGGTCACGGTTGACGCTGACCACGTCCACGGCGACGTAACCGCGCTCGCTCATCAAGCGGTCGATCTGCGCCCGGTAGGCGGCGATCACCGCGTCCGATTCGGCGCCGGGGCGAACCGGTTGCGCGGCCTCCCAGCGCTCGAAGCGTACGCCGACCGCATCGAGGGTCGAGGCGATGTCCTCGAAGTGGCTGAGCACCTTGTTCGGCGACTGGGGGTTGGACAGGTGGTAGACGGACAGGCGGCTCATGCGGTTCTCCAGCATCGGGGAGCGACTCGGCGCGGCAGCGCGCGGGGCGGCCAGTGTAAAGGCCGGAACGGCGGATCAGGTAGACGGAGGGCCGGCCTCAGCCCGGCGTCGATCTGGTCGGCAGCGCGATGATCGCCGCCGCGCCCAGCGCCGCCAGGCTGGCGATGGCGAAGGTCCAGAACGCGCCCAGGGCGTTCCAGGTGTAGCCGGAATACACCGCGCCAAGCGCGCCACCGATGCCGGCAAGGGCGGCATACAGCGCCTGGCCCTGGCCCTGCTGGCGCGGCCCGAAGCTGCGCTGGACGAAGTGGATCGCCGCGGCATGAAAGGCGCCGAAGGTGGCCGCGTGCATCAGCTGCGCCAGCAACAGCACCCACAGGTGTCCGGCCAGCCCGCCCAGGAGCAGCCAGCGCAGCGCAGCCAGCAGGAAGCAGGCGAGCAGCACCTGGCGCAACGAGAAACGCCCGAGTATCCGCGCCATGCCGATGAACAGGATGACCTCCGCCACCACGCCCAGCGCCCACAGCTGGCCGATGGTGGCGCGGCTGTAGCCGAGCGTTTCCAGGTGGATGCTGAGGAAGGTGTAGTACGGGCCGTGGGACAGTTGCATCAGCCCCACGCAGAGGTAGAACGCCGCCACGCCGGGACGGCGCAGCTGGGCGATGAAGCCACCCTCGCCCAGGCCTGGCCCGCGAAACTCCGGACGCGCGTCAGGCACCCAGAGGCTGCTGGCGAGAATGCCGAGCATGATCACGATCAGCGCCCAGGGATAAGCGTCCAGACTGAAGCGGTCGAACAGCTCGCCCAACCCGACCACCGTGCAGATGAAGCCGATGCTGCCCCACAGGCGGATCTGGCTGTAGCGCGCCGCCTGCTCGCGCAGGTGCGCCAGGGTGATCACCTCGAACTGCGGCAGCACCGCGTGCCAGAAGAACGCATGCAGCGCCATCACCAGCGCCAGCCAGGCGTAGCGCTTGTCGAACAGGATCAGCGCGAAGCCAGCCAGCGTGCACACTGCGCCGAACCGCACGATGGCCAGGCGCCGACCGGTCACGTCGCCCAGCCAGCCCCACAGGTTCGGGGCGATGCAGCGCATCAGCATGGGAATCGCCACCAGCTCGCCGATCCTCGCCGGTGAAAAGCCGAGATGGGCGAAGTACAGGCCGAGGAACGGCGCCGTACCGCCGAGCAGGCAGAAATAGAAGAAGTAGAAGCCCGACAGCCGCCAGTAAGGCAATACGGCGGCGGTCACAGCTGGCCGAGTACCGGCGTGGCTACCCGGACGTCGGCGTTCTGCCCACGATGACGGAGCAGGTGATCGAGCAGCACGATGGCCATCATCGCCTCGGCGATCGGCGTGGCGCGTATGCCGACGCAGGGGTCGTGGCGGCCCTTGGTGATGACCTCGACCGGATTGCCGTCGACATCGATCGAACGACCCGGCGTGGTGATGCTGGAGGTTGGCTTGAGCGCCAGGTGCGCGACTATGGGTTGCCCCGAAGACACGCCGCCGAGCACACCGCCGGCGTTGTTGGAGAGGAAGCCCTCCGGCGTCAGCTCGTCGCGGTGCTCGGTGCCGCGCTGGGCGACGCAGGCGAAACCGGCGCCGATTTCCACGCCCTTCACCGCGTTGATGCTCATCAGCGCATGCGCCAGCTCCGCGTCGAGGCGATCGAAAATCGGCTCGCCGAGCCCCGGCGGCACGCCTTCGGCGACCACGGTGATCTTCGCGCCGACGGAATCCTGGTCGCGGCGCAGCTGGTCCATGTAGGCCTCCAGCTCCGGCACCTTGTCCGGATCGGGACTGAAGAAGGCGTTCTGCTCGACGCTTTCCCAGCCCTTGAAGGGAATCTCGATGGGGCCAAGCTGGCTCATGTAGCCGCGCACCGAGATGCCCATCGTCGCCAGGTACTTCTTGGCGATGGCGCCCGCGGCGACGCGCATCGCCGTCTCGCGCGCCGAGCTGCGGCCGCCGCCCCGGTAGTCGCGGATGCCGTATTTGTGGTGGTAGGTGTAGTCGGCGTGGGCCGGGCGGAACAGGTCCTTGATCGCCGAGTAGTCCTTGGACTTCTGGTCGGTATTGCGGATCAGCAGGCCGATGGAGTGCCCGGTGGTCTTGCCCTCGAACACGCCGGAGAGGATTTCCACCTCGTCGGCTTCCTGGCGCTGGGTGGTATGCCGGCTGGTGCCGGGCTTGCGCCGGTCGAGGTCGCGCTGCAGGTCTTCCAGGCTCAGTTCCAGCCCCGGCGGGCAGCCGTCGACGATGGCGACCAGCGCCGGGCCGTGGCTTTCGCCGGCAGTGGTGACGGTGAACAGCTTGCCGAAGGTATTGCCGGACATGCAGGGCTCCGCGATGGCCTGAAACGAAAAAGGGCCGGCAGTATAACCGAGCCTGCGGCGGTTTCGCCGCCCACCCGGCTCGCGCATACTGCCCGCCACGCCCTGACCACTCTCGCGGAACGGACCCCGATGCGCTCATTCCTCTGCCTGTTGCTGGCCATGCTCACGCCTCTCGCCTTCGCCCAGACCATCCTCAACCGCAGCGTCGAACTGGACACCCCGAGCGGCACGCTGCACGGCAGCCTGATGCTGCCCAAGAGCGACCAGTGCCTGCCCGTTGCGCTGCTGATCGCCGGTTCCGGGCCGACCGACCGCAACGGCAACAATCCGCAGATGCGCAACGACAGCCTCAAACGCCTGGCGCAGGTGCTGGCCAGGAACGGCATTGCCAGCCTGCGCTACGACAAGCGCGGGATCGCCGCCAGCCAGCCCGCAGGGCCGGACGAGCGGAGCCTGAGCGTCGAGCGCTACGCCGAGGACGCCGTCGCCTGGAGCCGGCAGTTGAAGGCCGACCCGCGTTTCGGCCCGCTGATCCTGATCGGCCACAGCGAAGGCGCGTTGATCGCCAGCCTCGCCGCGCAGAACGCCGGCGCCGATGCGCTGGTGTCGATCTCGGGCAGTGGCCGACCGCTGGATGCGCTGCTGCTCGAACAGCTGCAAGGCAAGCTGCCGCCGCCGCTGCTCGCCTACAGCCAATGGCTGATCGCCGAACTCAAGGAGGGTCGCGAGCACGACGATGTGCCCCAGCCCCTGCTGGTACTGTTCCGCCCCAGCGTGCAGCCGTACCTGATCTCGATGTTCCGCCAGGACCCGGCGAACGCTTTCGCCAGCGTGAAAGTGCCGGCGCTGATCGTGCAGGGTACGCACGATATTCAGGTCGCCGTGGAGGACGCCGAACGGCTGCACGCGGCCAAACCGGACGCCGAACTGCTGCTGGTGCCGGGAATGAACCATGTGCTGCGCATCGTCCCGGCGGCTCGCGAGCAGCAACTGGGCTCGTACAACGACCCGCAACTGCCGCTGGCGAATGCCCTGGGCAATGGAATCGTCGAGTTCATCAAGCGCACGCTTGCCTTAAGCAACGCGCAGAGCGGCCGATAACCCTCGCAGGCCAGAATCGCTGACAGCAGCCACGGACGCCGCGATGAACGACACCCCCTCCCAGCCGCCAGAGAACGAAACCACCAGGGCGCTGCCCTGGGCGGGCCTTGCGGCTGACCAGTTCCGTCTGCTGCGCCTGGCGCCCTTGCCGACCGACCGCCTCAGCGGCCCGCGCCCGCTGCGCTTCGTCCAGCTCGGCCGACTGGAACGCCATAGCCGCGAGCAGAGCCTGCTGCGGCTGACGCTGCAGTTGCCGAACCAGATCGTGCACAGCGATCAGAACGTGCTGGAAGTCTGGGCCGACCATCAGCGCAAGGTGGTTTACCTGGGGCACGACGACCTGCAGGTCGAACCGCAGAATCGCGGCCTCGGTCGTTTCCTGCTCGCCCAGGCGATCGGTTGGGCAAAGCAGCGCTGGGGCCACTATCAGATCGCCGCCGGCACGCTGCCACTCAAGGACGTGCTCAACGACGAGCTGCGCCAGCGCCGCGACCATTTCCTGCGCAGCCAGGGTGTCGACGTGCAGTATCCGGACGCGCTGCAGCTCAAGGCAGGCTACGCCGCCGCCCAGGTTGGCGATCTGCTCGGTGACTGGAATCAGGAAAAGGTCCAGATCATCGAGCTGCTCGACGCCGCGGCGATGCTGCAGCAGGCCGACCAGAACCTTCGCGAGCAGGATGTGAAGCTGCGCAAGCAGGAAGAGAACATCAATGCGATGAAGCGCGAGGACGGTACCCTGCGGTTCACCGTTTCCTGCCTGGCCGTGTTCGTGGTCTTCCAGGCCGGCCTGCTGATCTGGATCGCCACCCACTAACCCGCCCCGCTGCACTGGACGATGAGCCGAATAGCGACGACAATCGGCTCACCGCATGAGCCGATTAATCCGTTCAATCGGCTCAGCGAAACCAGGCGAAACAGCCATGAACGCTCCACACTGGATCTGGCAACAGCCCGATTGGCCGCATTTTCGCTGGCAGGCGGAGCGATTGGCGTCGCTGCTGCGCGAATGCGCCCAGACGCAGGGCCGGCTGCTCGGCATGGTGGGCGCGACGGCCAGTTCGCTCGGCGCCGAGAACGAACTGGATGTGCTGCTGCAGAACATCGTCACCTCTTCGGCGATCGAGGGCGAACAGCTCAACGTGGGCTCGGTTCGCTCGTCGCTGGCCCGCCGACTGGGCCTGGAGACGGACCAGGACGGCCGCGTCAGCCCGCGGAGCGAGGGCCTCGCCGAACTGATGCTGGACGCCACCCAGCACGCCGACCAGCCCCTCGACGAGGCCCGCCTGCTGCGCTGGCACCGGCTGCTGTTCAACGAGCAGAGCGCCTCTCCGCGTATCCGTGTCGGGGTGCTGCGCGGGGACGAGCCGATGCAGGTGGTATCGGGGCGTATCGACCGCCCCACCGTGCACTTCGAAGCGCCGCCGCGCGACGGCCTGGAACGGCAGCTGGGCGAATTCCTCGCCTGGTTCGCCAGTAGCCGGCAGGATGCGGGCCTCGATCC
>NZ_DJTK01000075.1:0-3180 GCF_002438225.1 Pseudomonas sp. UBA6310
ATGGCCAAGCTGGTCACCGGCAAGTACGAGATCGTGGGGTTCGCCCAGTCCTGGCACGGCATGACCGGAGGCGCGGCGTCGGCCACCTACAGCGCCGGGCGGCGCGGCGTGGGACCGGCGGCAGTCGGCTCGTTCGCTATTCCCGCGCCGTTTCCCTACCGGCCGCGCTTCGAGCGCAACGGCGAGTTCGACTGGCGGGGCGAGCTGGATTACGCCTTCGACCTGATCGACCGGCAATCCAGTGGCAACCTGGCGGCGTTCATCGCCGAACCCATCCTCAGCTCCGGTGGGATCATCGAGCTGCCCGACGGCTACATGGCGGCGCTGAAGCGCAAGTGCGAAGAGCGCGAGATGCTGCTGATCCTCGACGAGGCGCAGACCGGCATCGGCCGCACCGGGATGATGTTCGCCTGCGAGCGCGAAGGCGTCCCACCGGACATACTGACCCTGTCGAAAACCCTCGGCGCCGGCCTGCCGCTGGCGGCGGTGGTCACCTCGACGGCGATCGAGGAGCGCGCCCACGAACTCGGCTACCTGTTCTACACCACCCATGTCTCCGATCCGCTGCCCGCCGCGGTCGGCCTCAAGGTGCTCGAGGTGGTGGAACGCGACGGCCTGGTGCAGCGCGCCAACCTGATGGGCGCGCGCCTGCGTAACGGGCTGCTGGCGCTGCAGGAGCGCTTCGACTGCATCGGCGACGTGCGCGGCCGCGGGCTGCTGCTGGGCATGGAAATCGTCAAGGACCGGCAGAGCAAGGAACCGGCCTCGGAGCTGGGCAGCGCGATCACCCGCGAATGCATGAAGCTCGGACTGAGCATGAACATCGTCCAGCTGCCGGGCATGGGAGGGGTGTTCCGCATCGCGCCGCCGCTGACGGTCAGCGAGGCGGAAATCGACCTCGGCCTGGCGTTGCTCGGGCAGGCGATGCAGAACGTGCGCTAGCCGCCGCTGGCGTTCATGAAGCGCGCCACCTGCACGTCGCCGGCGAGGCTGAAGTCATGGCCGGCGGCCTTCTCCAGCACGGCGCCGTCGATGGCCGCGTGCAGGGCGCGGTCGTCGGCTCCGTTGCGCATCAGTTCGCGCAGGTCGAGTGCCTCGGCATGGCCCAGGCACAGCAACAGGCGGCCTTCGGCAGTGATGCGCAGACGGTTGCAGCTGGCGCAGAAGTTTTCCGAGTGCGGCGAGATGAAGCCGACCCGCGTGCCGGGATGGTCGGGCAGACGCAGGTAGCGCGCCGGGCCGCCGCTGCGCTCGTCGCAGTCGATCAGCGCATAACGCCGGGCGATCAGCGCGCGCACCTCGTCGCTGGAACAGAATCGCTCGCCGCGTGAATGGCCGACGTCGCCCAGCGGCATTTCCTCGATGAAGCTGATGTCCAGCCCACGGGCGACGGCGTAGTCGACCAGGTCGAGCACTTCATCGGCGTTGCGTCCCTTCATCACCACGGTGTTCAGCTTGATCCGGGCGAAGCCGGCCTGGCGCGCGGCTTCGATTCCGTCGAGAACGCGCTGCAGATCGCCGTTGCGGGTGATCGCCCGAAAGCGTTGTGGATAGAGGCTGTCGAGGCTGATGTTAAGCCGGCGCACACCGGCGGCAGCGAGCGGCGCCGAGAGCTTGACCAACTGTGAGCCGTTGCTGGTCAGCACCAGTTCGTCGAGGCCGGGCAGGGCGGCAATGCGTTCGCAGAGCCCGACGATGCCCGGACGCAGCAGCGGCTCGCCGCCGGTGAGGCGGATCTTCCGGACGCCGCGGCCGACGAACACCCGCGCCAGGCGATACAGCTCCTCGAGGTCGAGCAACTGGCGGCGCGGCAGGAAGTGCATGTCTTCCGCCATGCAGTAGACGCAACGCAGGTCGCAGCGATCGGTGACCGACAGGCGCAGGTAGTCGACCGTGCGGCCGATGCCGTCGCGCAGGAAGGCGCCCACCGTCAGCCGGGCAACAGGAAGGGATTGAGGCCGCTGCGGGCGAAGCCCTCGCGCTCCACGTCCGCATCCAGCGCGAGGCTGGCGAGGTCGTCGGCGATGGCTTCGAGCTGATGGTCGCGATCGAGGTAGAGCACCTTGAGGTAACTCTCGCACTCGTTGCAGCTCTCGGCCTTGATCGTGGCGTTCTCGCTGTCCAGCGACCAATAGTCGAGCGGCCCGGTGTGCTCGCAATTGCTGCAGGTGGCGCGGACCATGTGCCAGCGGCTTTCGCAGAGGCCGCAGTGCAGGTAGCGCAGGCCGTCGATGATCACGCTGACGGCGGGTGACTGGGCGCACACCGGGCACAGCTGGCGTTGCCCGCCGGGGCCGACGCAGGCATGCAGCGGCAGGCGCGCGGCCAGCTGCGTCCAGTACAGCGACAGCGCGCTCCAGAGGAACAGCGCGCGGTCGCTGCCGACCTCCGCATGGCGACCTCCGAGCAGGGCGTCGGCCAGCGTTTCCAGTTGCGCGGGCGACTGCTCGCGCAAGCCTTCCAGTACCTTGCGCACAGGCGGCGTGGCGCCTCCCAGCAGCTCATCGGCGAGGCCGTGCAGCACTTGCTGCCAGTGCGGGGAACGCGGCAACCTGAGGGCGTCCAGAGGTGCTCCATCGCCTGCCGCCAGCTCCTTTCCAACCTCTGCGGGCAGCGACGCGCGTTCCACCAATTGCTGCTGGGCCGTGGCGATGCGTGCGGCGAAGTTGAGGTAGTCGGCCATCGCGTGGCCCTCGGCCAGGGCCCGCAAGCGCGAGGCGCGACGGCTGTAGAGGCCGTCGAGACGTGGCAGCAGCAGCGGCTCGATCCGGCCGATGCCGCCGCGGGGCTGCTCGACCGGGGTCAGCCTGATGCTGTTCATGGTGCGTCCTTCTTGCCGGTGACCTGGCGGTACCAGCGCGGGTGGTGGGTGCGCGCCCATTTGCGGCTGACGTAGCCGCTGGACATGGCGTCCACCGAGCCCTTGACCCAGAAGGCCAGGTAGATGTGGCCGATCACCAGCAGCATCAGCAGGATGCCGGCGAGGGTGTGGAGGAACAGGCCGATACGGATCGTCGGGATCGAGAACAGCGGGGCGAAATACGGCCGCCAGATCAGCACGCCACTGACCAGCAGCAGCGAGATCAGGCCCATGATTCCCCAGAACAGCACCTTCTGCCCGGCGTTGTACTTGCCGGTGTCCAGCTCTTCGTTGTGATCGCCCTTGAGCACCTGGCCGAT
>NZ_DJTK01000075.1:3424-12425 GCF_002438225.1 Pseudomonas sp. UBA6310
GAACAGGTAGGCGAGGAACAGGAAGATCAGCACACCCATGAACGGGTGCAGGATGCGCGCGAGCTGAGGGCCGCCGAGCAGGTTGTTGAGCCAGCTCAGCGAGGGGAAGAACCACGACAGCCCCGACATCGCGACGAAGAAGAAGCAGACGACCATCAACCAGTGGCACATGCGTACCGTGTAGGGCGTGCGCAGGATCGCGTTTTTCCGCTTCATGCCTGTTCCTCCTCGTCTTCTTGTTCAGGGTCCAGGGTCTGCGCGCCGACACCGACGTAATGGAACAGGGTGCCGGCGATGGTGGCGAAGAAAGCGGCTGCGGCTATCGGTTTGAGCCAGCCTTTCCAGCCCTGGATCGCCGTGCTGATGCGCGGGTCCTTGGGCAGGTTGTGGTACAGCTCGGGCTTGTCGGCGTGGTGCAGCACGTACATCACGTGGGTGCCGCCTACGCCTTGCGGGTCGTACAGCCCGGCGTTGGCGAAGCCGCGGCCGTTCAGCTCGGCCACGCGCTGGCCGGCGAGAAACTGCATGTCGGCCTTGCTGCCGAAGTTGATCGCGCCGGTCGGGCAGGTCTTCACGCAGGACGGCTCCTGACCGACCGATACGCGGTCGACGCAGAGCGTGCACTTGTAGGCCTTGTTGTCCTTGCCGCTCAGGCGCGGGACGTTGAACGGGCAACCGGCGACGCAGTAGCCGCAGCGGATGCAGTGCTCGGACTGAAAGTCGACGATGCCGTTGGCGTACTGCACGATCGCGCCGGGACTCGGGCAGGCCTTGAGGCAGCCGGGATCGGCGCAGTGCATGCAGCCATCCTTGCGGATCAGCCATTCCAGCTTGCCGGACTCGCTGTTCTCGTACTCGGCGAAACGCATCAGCGTCCAGGTTTCTGCCGACAGGTCGCGCGGGTTGTCGTAGACGCCGAAATTTTCGCCGACCTCGTCACGCAGATCGTTCCATTCGGAGCACGCCACCTGGCAGGCCTTGCAGCCGATGCAGATGCTCACGTCGATCAGTTTGGCCACTTCCGCCTGCTGGTCGCGGGCGTGGGGCGGCGGGGTCAGCGCACTGGTAGCGGAGCGTTTGATGATGTCTTGGGACTGCATGGACATGACGGGTTTCCTCAGGCCTTCTCGACGTTGACAAGGAAGGCCTTGTATTCCGGGGTTTGCGTGTTGGCGTCACCCACGCGCGGGCTCAGGATGTTGGCCAGGAAGCCTTTGCGGGTTACCCCCTCGAAGCCCCAGTGCACCGGGATGCCGACCTGTTCCACTTCCTGCCCGGCCACCTGCAGCGTCATCACGCGCTTGGTGACCACCGCCTTGCCGCGGATATAGCCGCGCTGGCTGGAAACCTTGACCGTGTCGCCGGCGGCGATGCCCTTGCTGGCGGCGAGCTTCTCGCTGATCTCGACGAACTGCTCGGGTTGCACGATGGCGTTCAGCCGCGAGTGCTTGGTCCAGTGGCGGAACATCTCGGTGATCGAGTACGACGTCGCCACGTAGGGGAAGTCCTCGCGGCCGCCGAAGCTCGGCAGGTCGTCCTTGAAGATGCGTGTCACCGGGCTCTTGCCACTGCCGGAATGCAGCGGGTTGGCCGGAATCGGGCTTTCCTCCGGCTCGTAGTGCTCGGGGAACGGGCCGTCGACCAGCGCCCCCATCGAGAACAGGTGGCCGACGCCGTCCTGCAGCATGATGAACGGGCTCACGCCGCTGTTCGGCGGCGAGCCGGCCGGATAATCGGGCACGTCGGCGCCGGCCCAGGCGGCGCCGTCCCAGTGCAGGAAGGCGCGTTTCGCGTCCCACGGCTTGCCGCTCGGGTCGGCCGAGGCGCGGTTGTAGAGCAGGCGGCGGTTGGCCGGCCAGGCGAAGGCCCAGCCCGGCGTGTTGCCGAAGCCGGTGTCGGTGTTGTCGCGGCGCGCCATCATGTTGCCCGCGGGCGTCCATTGCCCGGTGTAGATCCAGCACAGGCTGCTGGTGCTGCCGTCATCGCGCAGATGGGCGAAGCTGGACAGCAGTTCGCCCTTCTTTGCGATCGGCTTGCCGCTGTCATCGTAGAGGTCGGCCAGCGCGTAGCCGTTGATCTGCTTGGCCAGCTCTTCCGAATGCGGACTCTTCGGGTCGTGGTAATGCCAGTCCAGCTTCAGCAGCGGCTCGGGGCAGGTGCCGCCTTCCTGCTGGTACAGCTCGCGGATCCTGGTCATCAGGCTGCCGAGTATCCTGCCGTCGTGCTGCGCCTCGAACGGTGGCGGCTGCGCCGCGGCGTGCCATTGCAGCCAGCGGGCGGAGTTGGCGATCGAGCCGTCCTCCTCGGCGAAGCAGGACGACGGCAGGCGGAACACGGTGGTCTGGATCTGCGCCGGATCGACGTCGTTGAACTCGCCGTGGTTCTGCCAGAAGGACGAGGTCTCGGTGGTCAGCGGATCGATCACCACCAGGTACTTGAGCTTCGCCAGCCCCTCGCGCACCTTGCCCGAGGACGCGGCAGCGGCGATCAGGTTGAAACCCTGCACGACGTAGCCGTTGACCTGTCCCTTGTGCATTTGCTCGACGTAGGCCATCACGTCGTAGGCGCGGTCCCACTTGGGCAGCCAGTCGTAGCCGAAGTCGTTCTCGGCGGTGGCGTTCTCGCCATACATGCCCTTGAGGAAGCTGACCATGAACTTCGGCGTGTTGCGCCAGAAGTTGATCTGCTTGTCCACCAGGGTCTTCGGCGTGCGCTCGTCGAGGTAGGCCTGCAACGACTGCTGGCTCTCGCTCGGCAACGTCAGGTAGCCCGGCAGCATGTTCGCCAGCACGCCGAGGTCGGTGAAACCCTGCACGTTGGAGTGGCCGCGCAGCGCGTTGATGCCGCCGCCGGGCATGCCGATGTTGCCGAGCAGCAGCTGCACGATGGCGGAGGCGCGGATGATCTGCGAGCCACCGACATGGTGCGTCCAGCCCAGCGCGTAGAGGATGCTGGTGGTGCGGTCGGGGACACTGGTGGACGCGAGCTTCTCGCAGACGTGCAGGAAGTCCTTTATCGGCGTGCCGCAGATACTGCTCACCATTTCCGGCGTGTAGCGCTCGACATGCTGCTTCAGCAGGTTGAACACGCAACGCGGGTGCTGCAGCGTCTCGTCGCGCAGGGCATAGCCATCCTCGCCCAGCTCGTAGGCCCAGGAGGCGCGGTCGTAGGCGCGCTTGGCGGCGTCGTAGCCGCTGAACAGACCGTCGTCGAAGCCGTAGTCCTCGCGCACGATCAGCGGCGCATTGGTGTAGGCCTTGACGTATTCGTGCTGGATGCGGTCGTTGTTCAACAGGTAGTGGGCGACCCCGAGCAGGAAGGCCGAGTCGGCGCCGGCACGGATCGGCGAGTAGAAGTCGGCCACGGCGGCGGTACGGTTGAAGCGCGGGTCCACCACCATCAGATGGGCATTGTTGTGGATCTTCGCCTCGACCGCCCATTTGAAGCCCACCGGATGGGCCTCGGCCGGGTTGCCGCCCATCACCAGGATCACGTCGGCGTTCTTGATGTCGACCCAGTTGTTGGTCATCGCGCCGCGTCCGAACGACGGTGCCAGGCCGGCGACCGAAGGGCCGTGGCAGAGGCGGGCCTGGTTTTCCAGGTGAACCATGCCCAGGCCGCGGGCGAACTTGACGTCGAGGATGCCGGTTTCGTTACTGGCGGCGGAGGAGCCGAGGAAGCCGGTGCTGGCCCAGCGGTTGACCAGTTGGCCCTTGTCGTTGCGTTCGACGAAGTTGGCGTCGCGGTCGTCCTTCATCAGCCGGGCGATGCGCTCGATGGCCTCGTCCCAGCCGATGCGCTTCCATTCGTTGCTGCCTGCCTCGCGAACTTCGGGGTATTTCAGGCGGTCCGGGCTGTTGATGAAGTCCACCAGACCGGAGCCCTTGGGACACAGCGAGCCGCGGCTGACCGGATGGTCCGGGTCGCCCTCGACGTGAAAGATCTTGCTCTTGGCGTTCTTCGCACCGTCGCCGAGGCTATACAGGAGCACCCCGCAACCGACCGAGCAGTAGGTGCAGTTGTTGCGGGTTTCACGGGCGCGCAGCAGCTTGTACTGGCGCGACTGGCTGGCGAGGGCGACGCCGGGGGCGAAACCAAGGGTCGCGGCGCTCGCGCTGGCGGCACCGACGGTGCATAGCTTGAAAAACTGTCTTCTGCCGATCTGCATATCGATCTCCCCAAAACGGCGCATCACGGTTTGCGCCGGAATGAGCGTGTGCTTGTGGCCACGCTCTGTTTTGTCTTTGTCGTTCTGTCAGGCCCGAACCTGTCCGCAGGCAGCGTTCTCCGGGCTGGCGTCGTTGCGTTTCAGCCGCCGGGTGCCGGGCTGTAAACGCGTGCAGCGCTGCGCTGTGGCAGGTGGATCAGGTTCAGGTTGTGCCGGCGCGCCCAGTCCACCGTCAGCGCAGTCGGCGCGGCGAGGCTGACCAGGGTGCCGAGGCCGGCGCGCACCGCCTTGTGCAGCAGTTCGAGGCCACAACGGCTGGTGACCACCGCGAAGCCGCGAGTCGCGTCGATGCGCTGGCGTTCGAGCGCGCCTATAAGCTTGTCGAGGGCGTTGTGACGACCGATGTCCTCTCGGCACAGGCGTATCTCGCCGTGGTCATCGACGAACAGCGCGGCATGCAACGCGCCGCTTCGCCGCGCCAGTGACTGCGCTTCGCCGACGCGTTCGCGCAGGCCCTGCAGGTGTGTGGCGCCGGGTAGTGTCGAACGGGGCAGGCCGGCGAGGGTGGGCAGCGCCTGCTCGAGGCTGTCGACACCACAGAGTCCGCAGCCGCTGCTACCGGCCAGTTGCCGACGCTGCTGCTTCAGCTGCCAGAAGGCACGGCTGCCGATGAGCAGGTCGACGTGCCAGGCGTCGCCGTGTCCTTCCATCCGAATGTCGTAGATTTCGTCGATCCGCTGGACGGTTCCGCTGGTTCGGGTGAAGCCGACCACGAAGTCCTCCAGTGCCTCAGGCGTCACCATCATTACCGCGTGCGCCAGGCCGTTGTAGCTGATAGCCAGCGCGACTTCACTCGCCAGGGCGGCTTCGCCGGATGGTTGGGAGCCGTCTATCTCGGTATATCGGTACGCAAGGGAGACGTCAGGAAGTGCCTCCGTCTGAGGCGTGGACCGGCAATTGGAGATCGGCGTCGGCATGAAAAAACACACTGCGGCAATTTGGCGGTGGCGAGTTTATATCCTCTTTAACTGTAAGGCTAATAGACCTTCGGACTTCTACCCATCTTTCGATCAGGCAACTTCCTGGGCCATCTCGCCTCCTATGTTTTCAACGGCCACCCGCGCCGCGAAACGAGGAGAGTCCGTCATGGGTCAACGCGTTTTCGATAATCACCGTGCCTGGTCCGGTGCAATGCAGGATGGCAACACCATCAAGGCCTTCGTGATGGTGCTCGGCGAGAAGGGCCTGCATGACGGGGTCTACGAGATCACCGCCAACGTCGAATTCCCCGATCTGCCAACCGCGGAACGCACGGCAGCGGCCATCATCGACCGCATTACCACCATCGACGAAGAGGGCATTCCCTGTTTCGGCGCGGATGACGAACCGGACGAGTGACGTCGCGCATAGTTGAAGGCTGTATGGATGAACAGTTATCATCGCGCCGTCCCCAAATGGCCAGCGCGATACTCAGGCCGTCGGCAGCCCGTTCCGGGGCCTGCCGCTTTCTCATTCAGCCTCGTCCGGCGCGAGGCGCAAAAAAAGGGCTGACCTCGCGGTCAGCCCTTTTTCATTGGGGAGTGGAAGGGCGCTCAGTGGCCGTGCAGGGGGCGGCCATGGCCGTGGCGGCGACGCTCGACAGGCGGTTCCTGCGGCTTCTGTTTCGCGGTTGGAGCGTGCCGGCGGGTGAGCCGCAGCATGCCCCAGAGCATCGCAAGGGCAACCGCCATCCAGGCGCATATCAGCATGACGATCATGAGTACGGGAGACATCGTCTTATCCTCGGTAACGGAACGCGTCCGTGTATGGAGTAGACCCTGCTCGGCGAAAAGGTTTCCCCCGCATGCGGCCATGGGCCATCTCCACCGCCCAACGGCACCTTATAGATGCGCCGAAGGTATTCTTGCCTCCGCCTGCGCGCTCGCCGATGCTGGCGGCTCCCGTCTCAAGGACCGCTGCATGACCGATATCGCCGAGCACGCGCCCGTTATCCAGCGCCGCATGACGCTGGAAAACGGCCTCGCCGTGACGCTGCTGCAAGTGCCCCAGGCCCAGCATTGCGCGGCTTGGGTGCGGGTGGCCGCCGGCAGTCACGACGAGCCGCGCGAGTATCCGGGACTGGCGCATTTTCTCGAGCACCTGCTGTTCCTCGACAGCGCCGGGTTTCCCGCCGACCAGGGGCTGATGGCGTTCGTACAGGGCGCCGGTGGTCAGGTGAATGCCAGTACCCAGGCGCGCCACACCGATTTCTTCTGCGAAGTGCCTCCGCTCGCGCTGGACGGCGCGCTGGCGCGGCTCTTCGACATGCTGGCGCGCCCGGCGCTCGATCCGGGGGCGCAGAGGCGCGAACGCGAGGTGCTGCAGGCCGAGTTCCTCGCCCGCGGCGAGGACCGTGAAACGCTGATGAACGCGGCGCTCGGCCTGGCGCTCGCCGCGCATCACCCGTTCGGCGACTTCCACGCCGGCCACCGCGAGACGCTGCCGGTGGAGGAGGAAAGGTTCCAGCGGACACTGCACGGCTTCCATCGGCGGTTCTACCACGCCGGGCAGACGCATCTGCTGGTCGCGGGCGCACAACCGCTGGACACGCTGGAGGCGCTTGCCAGGCGGCATGGAGCACAGCTTGCGCCAGGCGCACGGGTCGTCGCCCAGCTGCCGGCTCTACGGCTGGCGCCGGTGCATGTCGAGGTGCAGGCCTCTGGTCCGACGCAGCTCGCGCTGTACTTCCCGCTGCTGCTGCCGACCGCGGCGGACGCCGCGCTGGAGTGCCTGTTCCGGGTGCTGCGCAGTGCCGCGCCGAACGGCCTGCAGGCGACGTTGCGCGAGCGGGGATACGCCGACCGGGTTTCGCCGCGGCGGGTTTATCGGGCGGATGATCAGGCGCTGATCGCCATCGATATCGAGGGTGCGGCGGCCGATGAGACGACCTGGCGCGAGATCGTCACGCTGCTGTTTTCGTGGCTGGAGTTCTTCGCCGCCCGGAGCGACTGGGCAGACGTGCGCGAGCAGGCGTCCCTAATCCGTTCCGTCCGTTGGCAGACCTGCTCGGCCCTCGATGCGGTGCGAATGGCGGTCGAGAAGGGCGGCAACGAGCCTGTCGAGGCGCCCGCGTTGGCCGCGTTGCTGACGCAGTTGACGCCAGGCGCGATGGTGTCGGTGGTCACTTCGACGCGCGAGCAGCCGTTGCTGGAGCGGCCGGGCTTCGCGTTGCGCGCCCGATGCTCGAAAGGATTGTCCCGTGCGCGCGGAGCGCCCGTTGCCTGGTGCCTGCCCGAGCGCAACCCGTTCCTGACATCGGCCGCTGCGCCGCGCGCCGTATCTCCAATACCTACGGGGCTGCGCTGGCAGAACGACGCGGGCATTCCGCCCGGGCACGCGGCGCTGTTCCTGCGCTGGCGCTGGTCAACGCCCGTTGCCGGTGTGTTTGCCAGAGCCGCGCAGGCGGCGCTGGCACCGCTCGTCCAGGCCTCCAGCGAGGCCGGTGTCGAGGTGCGCTTGCAATGCTCGTCGCAGGCCTGGTTGCTCAGCCTTGGCGGCCTGGCCAGCGCGGTGGATCGGGTTCTGCCGGAGGCGCTGAAAAACCTGCAGCAGCCCACGGCGGTCGACTGGCGCAACGCGCTGGACCCGGCGCCACGAGCTGCCGGCGGGATGCTCCTGCGGCAGCTGCTCGATGAACTGCCTGGCGCGCTGCAAGGCGCGGTGCCGGTGGCGGAATTGTCGCCGGGCGCGCTTCCCGGTGCGTGGAGAGAGCTGTGCCACCAGGCCCGTTGGGACGCCCTCGGTCTGGGCCAGCCTTCGCCAACGATCAATGCCGTCCTGGGCGAACTGCCGGGCCAGGGGCTTTTCGAGGGGGGCTCGGCGGCAAACGTCCAATCCACCTGTCGCTGGATCGAAGTGGCCGGGCAGAAGGAGCAGGCCTTGCTGCTCTTCGCCCGGCAAGCGGGCCTCGATGCCCCGGCTGAAGCCGCCTGGCGCTTGTTGGGCAATGTGCTGCAGGGAGCCTTCTACACACACATGCGCACCGATTTGCAGCTGGGTTACGGCGTCTATTGCGGCTATCGGCAGGTGGGCGAGGAGGCCGGCCTGCTGTTCGCCGTGCAATCGCCGAACGCGTCGGTGGCCGAGATTCTCGCCCATCTGCTGGCGTTTCTCGACGGGCAGCAAGAGCGTCTCGGGCAGCTTACCGACGAGGCGCTGGAGGCGTTCCGCGAACCATTGGCGGCGCAGTTGTCGCAGCCGCCCGCGACTTTCCGCATCCTGGCGGAAGCGCGCTGGGCGCTATACGCCCAGCCGGGCAAGCAGCCTGCCGATAGGATCGCCCGGTGTGTGCGGGAGATAGGTCGTGCGGCGCTGCTCGACGCCCTGTCTTGCGTGCGCCAGGCACAGGCCGGCTGGCTGGCGCTGGCCAACGCGGCGCCACCGGATGCGCGCTGGTCGCTCGGCTGAGCGGCGCATTGCGGTCGATTGACGCGCAGCGGAGCCGCGCTTCCCATCCAGTCGCCGCTAATTCCGGGCTTTCTGCGCGCCGGCTTGACGCTCTCAAGCGAGCCATCTACTACCAATTGACGAGTCGTGGTCGGCCTCCGGCGGAATAGGCTAGAGCGCAGGACACCGATCAATCGGGATCTGCTCACCGAGCGGATCAGAACAACAACGAGGTAAGCATCATGATTTATGCCCAACCCAACACCCCTGGCGCCGTCGTTACCCTCAAACCCCGCTACGGCAACTACATCGGTGGCGAGTTCGTGTCGCCGGTGGACGGCCAGTACTTCACCAACACCTCGCCGGTGAACGGCTCGGTGATCGGTGAGTTCCCGCGTTCCTCGGCCG
>NZ_DJTK01000067.1:0-17252 GCF_002438225.1 Pseudomonas sp. UBA6310
TCGGTGGCTACAAGAAGTCCGGTGTCGGCCGCGAGACGCACAAGATGATGCTCGACCACTACCAGCAGACCAAGAACCTGCTGGTCAGCTACGACACCAACCCGCTGGGCTTCTTCTAAGCCGCACCGCGCTTTCCCTCAACGTGGCCCCGCCTATTCCGGGGACGGAGCTGCGCATGACAAGAATGCCCCGGAGGAGAGACCTCGCATGAATGTACCTGTCGATCCCATCACCCTGCAGACACCCACCAGCGAGTTGGCCGCCTGGATCGAAACACTGGCCGCGCGCCTGGCCGCACGCGACATCGACGGCGCGCTGGAGCTGTTCGCCGACGATTGCCACTGGCGCGACCTCGTACTGTTTTCCTGGAACCTTGTGACCCTCGAGGGCAAGGCCGCGATTCGCGAAATGCTCGAGGAACGCCTGACGCGCACCGCTCCGGACCACTGGCGCCTCGAAGGCGAAGCGAACCAGGCCGATGGCGTGCTGGAAGGCTGGATATCGCTGGAAACCGAGGTGGCGCGCGGCAAGGGCTATGTGCGTCTGAAGGACGGTCGCTGCTGGACGCTGCTCACCGCAATGCGCGAACTGAAGGGTTTCGAGGAGCCGAGCGGGCGCCGCCGGCCGCTCGGCGCGCAGCACGGTCATGGCCACGCCGATGGCCGCAACTGGGCGGAACGGCGACGCGACGAGGAGGCCAGTCTGGGAATAACCGAGCAGCCGTATTGCCTGATAATCGGCGGCGGCCAGGGCGGGCTCGGCCTGGCCGCGCGCCTCAAGCGTCTGGGTGTGCCGACGCTGATCGTCGACAAGGCCGAGCGCCCCGGCGATCAGTGGCGCGGGCGTTACAAGTCGCTATGTCTGCACGACCCGGTCTGGTACGACCATCTGCCGTATCTGCCGTTTCCCGAGCATTGGCCCGTGTTCACGCCAAAGGACCAGATCGGCGACTGGCTGGAGATGTACAGCAAGGTCATGGAGCTCAACTACTGGACGAAAACCGAGTGCGTGAAGGCGAGTTACGACGAGGACGTCGGCCGCTGGACGGTGGAGGTGCGCCGTGACGGGACGCCCATCACCCTGCATCCGACCCAGCTGATCCTGGCCACCGGGATGTCCGGAGTGCCGAACATTCCGCAGTATCCGGGCGCCGAGCGCTTCGCGGGGCAGCAGCACCATTCCAGCCGGCATCCGGGGGGCGATGCCTGGCGAGGCAAGAAGGCCGTGGTGATCGGCGCCAACAACTCGGCACACGACATTTGCGCCGACCTGGTGGACAACGGCGCCGAAGTGACCATGGTGCAGCGCTCCTCGACGCACATCGTGCGTTCGGAATCGCTGATGGAGTTGGTGTTCGGGCCGCTGTATTCGGAGGACGCGCTGGAGCAGGGCCTGACCACCGACAAGGCCGACATGCTGTTCGCTTCCATCCCGTACAAGGTGATGCCGGCGTTTCACCGCAAGGTCTTCGACCAGGTGCGCGAGCGCGACAAGGCGTTTTACGAGCGCCTGGCCGCTGCCGGCTTCATGCTCGACTTCGGCGACGACGACTCCGGGCTGTTCATGAAGTACGTCCGCCGTGGCTCGGGCTACTACATCGACGTGGGCGCCTGCGAACTGATCGCCAATGGAACCATCAAGCTGAAGAGCGCGCCGGGCCTGGGTGTCGAACGTATCGAGGAGGATGCCGTGCTGCTCAACGACGGCACGCGCCTGCCGGCGGACCTGATCGTCTACGCCACCGGCTACGGCTCGATGAACGGCTGGGCCGCACAGCTGATTTCCCAAGAGGTTGCTGACCGGGTCGGGCGCTGCTGGGGCCTGGGCTCGGGCACCGGCAAGGACCCCGGCCCCTACGAGGGTGAACTACGCAACATGTGGAAGCCAACCCGGCAGGACAATCTCTGGTTCCACGGTGGCAACCTGCACCAGTCACGCCACTATTCCCTGTACCTCGCCCTGCAACTCAAGGCGCGTTACGAGGGGCTGGATACCGAGGTGTTCAAGCGCGCGGAGGTCCATCACCTGGGATGAGTCGCGTTGCCGACAAGAGGAGGGCCGCATTTGCGGCCCTTTTTTATCGATTGCAGATTGCAGAAACGAAAAGAGCCGCTGATGCGGCTCTTTCTTTGGCTTTCAGGTCAGAGCCCGGCGCCCTGAACCAGCTCCAGCAGCGGCTGCGGATAAACGCCGAGGACGAATGCCAATGCCGCGATCAACACCAGCATGATGCCGCCGGCGCGTTGGCCCCAGTTGAAGGGCGCATCGTGGCGGCGCAGGTTCGGCTGGATCATGAACAGCGTGACCATCACCCGCAGGTAGTAGTAGACGCCGATGCCGCTGCCGATGACCAGTGCCGCCAGTTGCCACCAGAGCTTGGCTTCGACACCCACCGCGATGACATAGAACTTGCCGATGAAACCGGCGGTGAGCGGGATACCCGCCAGTGACAGCATCATCACGGTCATCACCGCGGTCAGGTACGGGCGGCGCCAGAACAGGCCACGGTATTCGTACAGGGCGTCGGCATCGCGGCCCTGGAACGGGCTCGACATCAGCGTGATCACGCCGAACGCGCCGATGCTGGTGACGGTGTAGGTCGCCAGGTACACGCCGATGGCTTCGACGGCGACGCCCTTGCTGGCAATCAGCGCCACCAGCAGATAACCGAAGTGAGCGATGGACGAGTAGCCGAGCAGACGCTTGAGGTTCGATTGCAGCAGGGCCAGCAGGTTGCCGATGAGGATCGAGGCGATGGCGATCATCGTCAGTCCGTCGTTCAGCCAGCCGCCCGCGGTTGCCGGAGATATCTGGTAGAGGCGCAGTAGCACGGCGAACACCGCGACCTTGCTGGCGGTCGCCAGATAGGCCGCGACCGGGGCAGGGGCGCCTTCATAGACGTCCGGCGTCCACAGGTGGAACGGGACCAGCGACAGCTTGAAGGCCAGCCCGATGAGCATCATGCCGACGCCGATCTGCACCAACGGAAGCTGCGCAGCGCCTGCGGCCAGCGACTGGCCGATGCCCTGGAAGCTCAGGCTGCCGGATTGCGCGTACAGCAGCGCCATGCCGAACAGCAGGAACGCCGAGCCAGCGGCCGACAACACCATGTACTTGATGCCGGCTTCCAGCGAACGCTTGTTGAAGAAGGCGTAGGCGACCATGCCGTAGACCGGCACCGAGAGCAGCTCCAGACCGATGAACAGTCCGGCGAGGTGCTGCGTACTGACCAATACCAGGCCGCCAGCGGCGGACAACAGCATCAGCAGGTACAGCTCCTCACGGTTGCCCGGATAGCCGGGGCCGGTCTTCTCGCCGAGATAGGCATGCGCGAGCGTCGTGCAGGCCAGCGCGGAGATCAGGATCAGGGCCATGTAGAAGCAGGCGAACGCGTCCACATGAATCAGCCCGGTGACCTGCAGCGGCGCCACGCGCAGCGCCGGGATGATCGACAGCAGGGCGAGGTTGAGGCCGACCACCGACAACACGAAGGTGAGGCTGTGATTGCGCTTCCAGGCAATGGCGAGCATCACCACGACGATGGTGGCGCACGTCACCAGCAGCGGTAGCAGGGCGATGAAGTGTTGCGAAGTGAGTTCCAAGGCGTGACTTTCCATAACGGCTACCGGGCCAAAACGAGTTGGGAAAGGGCGGCACCCAGCCATTGCTGGACGCCCTGCATGCTGGCGGACGAGACATCCAGCACCGGTTGCGGGTAAACGCCGAGCAGGACCAGCAGCACGGCCAGGCCGAGCACCATGCCCAGCTCGCGGCCGTTCATGCCGGCCAGCACGCTGTCCGCCCTGGAGGGGCCGAAGTAGGCGCGGTGGATCATGATCAGCGAGTAGACCGAGGCGAACACCAGGCCGAACGTGGCGATGACCACGATGATCGGCTGGCTGGCGAAGGCCCCGACCAGGATCAGGAATTCGCCGACGAAGTTCCCCGTTCCCGGGAGACCCAGCGACGCCGAGGCGAAGAACAGGCTGAGCGCCGGCAGGTACGGAACCCTGGCCCAGAGGCCGCCCATCTGGCGCATGTCACGGGTATGCAGGCGCTCGTAGAGCTGGCCGCAGAGGATGAACAGCGCCGCTGCGGAAAGACCGTGGGCGAGCATCTGCACGACGACGCCCTGCAGGGCTTGCTGGCTGCCGGAGTAGATGCCGATCAGCACGAAGCCCATGTGCGACACGCTGGAATAGGCGACCAGGCGTTTGATGTCGGTCTGCGCGAACGACAGGATGGCGCCGTAGAAGATGCCGATGAGCCCCAGGGTCATCGCGATCGGCGCGAACTCGGCCGAGGCGTTGGGGAACAGCGGCAGGGCGAAGCGCAGCAGACCGTAGGCCGCCGTCTTCAGCAGGATACCGGCGAGGTCGACGGAGCCGGCCGTAGGTGCCTGGGCATGGGCATCCGGCAGCCAGGAGTGCAGCGGCACGACGGGCAACTTCACCGCGAAGGCGATGAAGAAGCCGAGCATCAGGATGTACTCGGTACCCGGCGCAAGGTCGGCCTTGAGCAACTGGCTGTAGTCGAAGGTGATCACGCCGGTGTTGTCGTAGTTGACCAGCACCAGGCCAAGGATGGCCACCAGCATGATCAGGCCGCTGGCCTGGGTGAAGATGAAGAACTTGGTCGCGGCGTTGATCCGCGACATCTTCCCGTCAGTGGCGCTATGACCCCAGAGCGCGATGAGGAAATACATCGGCACCAGCATCATTTCCCAGAAGAAGAAGAACAGAAACAGGTCGAGCGCGAGGAACACGCCGACCACACCGCCGAGAATCCACATGAGGTTCAGGTGGAAGAAGCCGACGTGACGCTGGATCTCGTTCCACGAGCAGAGCACGGAAAGAATGCCGAGCAGGCCGGTGAGCAGGATCATCAGCAGCGACAGGCCGTCCAGCGCCAGGTGCAGGTTGATGCCGAAGCGCTGAATCCAGACGTGCTTGAACTCCATGGTCCAGGTCGGATCGGCGCCCGGCGCGGGAGCCAGCTGGAAGTTTCCGGTGTGCCACAGCCAGAGGCTCAGGACGAGCTCCAGGGACATGGTGAGCATGGCGATCCAGCGCGGCAGCGTATTGCTGTAACGCTCGGCTACCAGACACAGGAAGCCGCCGATGAAGGGAATCAGGATTAGCCAAGGCAGAATCATGACGGGTTCGATTCCTTGCGCAATTTCAGAGCAGAACGACGCCGAGCAACAGCACGGCTCCGCCAACGATGGAGAGGGCATACCAGCGCAGCTGGCCGTTTTCGGTGCGGCTCATCAGTCCGTTGCCACCGCGCGCCAGGCGCGGGACGAGGCCGATGCCCGAGTCGATCGGGTCGCGCGCGAGCAGGCGGGCAAGCAACAGGTACGGCTGCACGAAGAGCTTGTCGTAAAGCCAGTCGAAACCCCAGGCGGCATACCACCAGGCGCCAAGGAAGCGGCCGGGTGCGCTGGCAGCGACTACGCCGACCAGACGCCGTTTGCCCAGGAACAGCAGTGCGGCGAGCAGGATGCCGGCGATGGCGATGGCTCCGGAGGCGATCTCCAGACTGTGCTTGGCGTCGCCGCCGGCATGGCCGGCGCTTTCCGGAAGCACACCGGCCAGCGGCGGCGTGATCAACGCGCCGATGAAGGTGGACAGCACGATCAGCGTGCCCAGCGGCAGCCAGTGGGATACACCGTGGCCGGCGTGCGCCTCGGTCTTCGCTTCGCCATGGAAGGCGATGAAGATCAGCCGGAAGGTATAGATCGAGGTGAGGAAAGCGCCGGCAAGGCCTGCATAGAGCAGCCATTGGTGGCCGCTGGCGAAGGCTTCCCAGAGAATCTCGTCCTTCGAATAGAAGCCCGCGGTCACCAGCGGCAGGGCGGCCAGCGCCGAACCACCGACGATGAAGCTGGCATAGGCCAGCGGCAGCTTCTTCCACAGCCCGCCCATGTTGAAGATGTTCTGCTCGTGGTGGCAGGCAACGATCACCGCACCGGAGGCGAGGAACAGCAGGGCCTTGAAGAACGCGTGGGTCATCAGGTGGAAGATCGCCGCATCCCAGGCACCGACGCCCAGGGCGAGGAACATGTAGCCCAGCTGGCTCATGGTCGAGTAGGCGAGGATGCGCTTGATGTCGGTCTGAACCAGAGCGGCGAAACCGGCCAGCACCAGGGTCACTGCGCCGATGACACCGACCAGATGGAGAACTTCCGGTGCCAGCAGGAACAGGCCGTTGGTACGTGCGATGAGGTAGACGCCGGCGGTGACCATGGTCGCCGCGTGGATCAGTGCCGAAACCGGAGTCGGGCCAGCCATCGCATCGGCCAGCCAGGTCTGCAGCGGCAGCTGAGCGGACTTGCCGACCGCTCCCCCGAGCAGCGCCAGGGTCGCCATGACGATCCACGGATCACCGACGGAGAACTTCTGCGGCGCCAGCACCAACAGTTCCTGAATGTTCAGGGTGCCCAGCTGGACCACCAGAATGAACAGGCCGAAGGCGAGGAAGACGTCACCGATGCGGGTGACGATGAACGCCTTGAGCGCCGCGTTGCCGTTCTTGCGTTCGCTGTAATAGAAGCCGATCAGCAGGTAGCTGCACAGCCCCACGCCTTCCCAGCCGAAGTAGAGGAACAGCAGGTTATCGCCGAGAACCAGGAACAGCATGCTGGCGATGAACAGGTTGGTGTAGGCGAAAAAGCGGGAATAGCCGTTCTCGCCGCGCATGTACCAGGACGCGAACAGGTGGATCAGGAAGCCGACGCCGGTCACCACGCCAAGCATGGTCACCGACAGGCCATCCAGATGCAGGGCGAAGTTCGGTGCGAAGCCGTCGACGCTCATCCACTGCCAGAGCAACTGGTTGAACACGCCATCGGTGGGTGGGTTGGTGTGGAACTGCAGGATGACCCAGGCGCTGGTGAGCGCCGAGAGGCCAACGGAACCCACGCCGATCAATGCCGACAGGTTCTCCGAGAAGCGACCGCGGGAGAACGACAGCAGCAGGAAGCCGATCAGCGGGAAGACGAAGGTGAGGAATAGTAGGTTCATCCGCGCATCTCGCTGGCAGCGTCGACATCGAGGGTATGGAAGCGGCGATAGAGCTGCAGCAGGATCGCCAGGCCAATGGAGGCTTCGGCGGCTGCCAGGGTGATCACCAGGATGAACATCACCTGGCCATCGGCCTGTTGCCAGCGGCTACCGGCGACGATGAACGCCAGAGCGGCGGCGTTCATCATGATCTCCAGGCTCATCAGCACGAACAGAATGTTGCGCCGCACCATCAGACCGGTGAGACCGAGGCAGAACAGAATGCCGGCGACGGCCAGGCCGTGTTCGAGGGGAATGGCTTGCATGGCGTTACTCCTTCGCCTCCTGGCGGCCGAGGTGGTAGGCGGCGACCAGCGCGGCCAGCAGCAGCATCGAGGCCAGCTCCACCACCAGCAGGTAGGGACCGAACAGGCTGATACCGACGGCTTTCGCATCGACGGTGGCGAGCCCCAGCGGTGCATTGCTCGGCTGTTTGAACAGCGCCCAGAGCAGTTGCAGCAGCAGTACGCCGGCGAGCAGCGACGGGCCGACCCACATACCGGGTTTCAGCCAGACTCGCTCCTGGGCCTCACCCGCCGGGCCGAGGTTGAGCATCATCACCACGAAGACGAACAGCACCATGATGGCGCCGGCATAGACGATGATTTCCAGCGCGCCGGCGAACGGCGCGCCGAGGGCGAAGAAGCACAGCGCCACGGCGAGCAGCGACACCACCAGATACAGCAGCGCATGCACCGGGTTGCTGTTGGTGATCACCCGCAGGGTCGCCACGACGGCGGCTCCCGCGGACAGGTAGAAAGCGAATTCCATGTTTAAAAACTCCTCGGCACGGCCGCCCACGGCGTCCGGCCAGACAGGCCTGCGGACGACATGAGGGAAGGGGACGCGATGACGGAAAGACACTTCATGGCAGCAGACCTTTCACGTTGATCGGCTCGGCTTCGTTCTGCGCGGCGCCTTTCGGCTTGCCGGCGATGGCCATCCCGGCGACACGGTAGAAGTTGTAGTCCGGGTACTTGCCGGGGCCGGAAATCAGCAGGTCTTCCTTTTCGTATACCAGGTCCTGGCGCTTGTACTCGCCCATCTCGAAATCGGGCGTGAGCTGGATCGCGGTGGTCGGGCAGGCCTCTTCGCACAGGCCACAGAAAATGCAGCGCGAGAAGTTGATGCGGAAGAATTCCGGATACCAGCGGCCGTCCTCGGCCTCGGTCTTCTGCAGGGAAATGCAGCCCACCGGGCAGGCCACCGCACACAGGTTGCAGGCCACGCAGCGTTCCTCGCCATCGGGATCGCGGGTTAGCACGATCCGGCCGCGGTAGCGCGGTGGGAGGTAAACCGCTTCTTCGGGGTATTGCAGGGTGTCGCGCTTGCGGAAGGTGTGGCCGAAGACCATCACCAGGCTGCGCAACTGGGTCCAGGTGCCATGCAGCACGTCGAGGATATATCTCACATTCTTCTCCTTACTGGGCCGCGGCCAGCACCAAAGCGCCGGTCACCAGCAGGTTGAAAAGGGTCAGCGGCAGGCAGAACTTCCAGCTGAAAGCCATCACCTGGTCATAGCGCGGCCGGGGAATGGCGGCGCGCAGCAGGATGAAAAGCATGATGAAGAAGCCGGTTTTCAGGGCGAAGTAGATGAACGACAGCCAGGGCAGCATTTCCAGGAACGGACCGTGCCAGCCGCCGAAGAACAGCGTCACCAGCAGTGCCGAGACCAGAACGATGCCGATGTACTCGCCGACGAAGAACATGCCCCATTTCATCCCGGCATATTCGATGTGGTAGCCGTCGGCCAGTTCCTGCTCGGCTTCCGGCTGATCGAACGGGTGACGGTGGGTCACCGCGACGCCGGCGATGAAGAACGTACAGAAGCCGAAGAACTGCGGAATGATGAACCACAGGTTCTGGTGCTGATACTCGACGATGTCGCGCATGTTGAACGAGCCGACCTGGGCGACGATGCCCATCAGCGCGAGGCCCATGAAGACTTCGTAGGAGACCGTCTGCGCCGAGGCGCGCAGGCTGCCGAGCAGGGCGAACTTGTTGTTGCTCGACCAGCCGGCGAAGAGCACCGCATAAACGGTCAGGCCAGCCATGGCGAAGAAGAACAGCAGACCGATGTTCAGATCGGCCACGCCCCAGGTCGGCGTGACCGGAACCACCGCGAAGGCCAGCAGCAACGCGCTCATCGCCACCACGGGAGCCAGGGTGAAGATGAACTTGTCGGCGAACGGCGGCGTCCAGTCCTCCTTGAAGAACATCTTGACCATATCGGCACCGAGCTGGAAGGCACCGAACGGGCCCACGCGGTTCGGACCGTAACGGTCCTGCCAGAGACCGAGCAAGCGCCGCTCGACGAAGCTCAGTAGCGCGCCACTTACGACCACCGCCAGCAAAATGACGATGGCCTTGAGCACGGCGATGAGGGTGTCGACCACTTCGGGAGTCAGCCAGCTCATTGCGCGGCCTCCTGCAGAAGGGTGACTTCGGCTCCGGCGGCGAAGGGCGGAATGCCCGGCAGGCCAGTCGGCAGCCCGACGACACCGATCGCCAGCTCTTCGCGAACCTGCAGCGGCAGACGCAGGGCCTGGCCGTTGACGCTCAGACTGAGCAGAGTGCCGTCATTGACGCCCAGGCGGTCGGCTTCGGCCTTCGCCAAGGCGACGTAAGGCTGGGGAATGCGCGCCTGGATCGGTGCGGAGCGCGAGGAGTTCTCCTCGCTGCCGAACAGGTGATGCAGCGGAACCGCCTGCCAGGTGCCCGGCGCCGGATTGAATGCCGAGCCGACGCTGAACCACGGCAGACTTTCACCCTTGGCCTCGATCAGGCGCACGCCTGGGTCCCCTGCACGCAGGTGACCGCCGACTTCGTCCTGGAACTTGTTCCAGGCTTGCGGCGAGTTCCAGCCCGGCGACCAGGCGAATGGGATCTGCTGACGGTTTTCCGCGCTGCCCGAGTAGCCCTCCATGGAGAAGGCGAAGGCCGTATCGACGTCCTGCGGAGCGCGGGGCTCGCTGACGTTGATGTTGGCGCGCATGGCGGTACGGCCGCTGTAGCGGTGCGGTTCGCGCGCCAGCTTGAGACCCTTGATACGGAACGAGGCGCTCGGCGCGGCGTCGACGATGCCGGCCAGTTGCACGTTACTGCCGGCACAGGCGGCGGTGACTTCGTCCAGTTGAGTCCAGTCGACGGCCTTGCCCTGCAGCGTGCTGTGCAGCGCATGCAACCAGCGCCAGCCTTCGCGGATCAGCACGTTGGAGTCGTAGTAGGCGGGATCGTAGACTTGGAAGAAGCGCTGGGCGCGACCTTCCTGGCTGACCAGGGTGCCGTCGCCTTCGGCGAAACTGGCGACCGGCAGGACCAGATCGGCCTTCACCAGCGTGTCGGTCGCCTGGTGGTCGGCGACGATCACGACCTCGGCAGCCGCCAGCGCGGCGTCGACCTTGGCGGCCTCGGCGCGGCGGTACAGGTCGTTCTCCAGAACCAGGACGGCGTTCGCCTGGCCACCCGTCAGGGCGTCGAGCGCCACATCCAGCGACTCGCCGCCGAGCAGGGCCAGGCCCATGCTGTTGGCTTCCGGAACGACCAGGCTGATGGAGGCGTTCTTGCCGCGATTCTTCAGGGCATTGGCGAGGTTGCCGGCGGCTTCGATCAGTGCCTTGCTGCCCAGGGAGGCGCCGGAGACGATCAGCGGACGCTTGGCAGCGAGCAGTGCGTCGGCGATGCGCTGCACCAGTTCGCCGGCCTCGCTGTCGAGACCTTCCACCGCCGGCGCGCTGGCGTCCAGCGCGTGGGCGACGGCGAAGCCCAGGCGAGCCAGGTCGTCCGGCGCGGCATGTACGCATTCCTCGGCCACGTCATCGAGACGGGTGGCGGAGACGCTGGCGATGAACAGCGGGTTGAGCGCGTGCTGTGCGACGTTCTGCACCGCCGCCATGTGCCAATCCTGGATTTTCATCGAGGCGGCGATTTCCGTGGCCTTGCCTTTCACCGACTGGCGCAGCGCCAGGGCAACGCGGGCGGCGGTCTGCGTCAGGTCCTCGCCGAGAACGAACACGGCGTCGTGTTCCTCGATCTCGCGCATCGACGGAACCGGCAGCGGGCCGTTCTGCAGGATGTCGCGAATCAGGCGGATGTTTTCCAGTTCGCCGGCGGCGATGCCGGAGTAGAAGTTCTCCGCGCCGACCAGTTCGCGCAGGGCGAAGTTGCTTTCAAGGCTGGCGCGTGGCGAACCGATGCCGATCACGCGTTTGCCTGTGAGCAGTTCGGCGGCCTTGTCCAGCGCGGCGTCGATGCCCAGGGTGGCGCCGCTTTCCAGCAGCGGCTGGCGGGGGCGATCGTCGCGATTGACGTAGCCATAGCCGAAGCGTCCGCGGTCGCAGAGGAAATACTGGTTCACCGAGCCGTTGAAGCGGTTCTCGATGCGGCGGATCTCGCCGTAGCGCTCGCCCGGGCTGGTGTTGCAGCCACTCGAGCAGCCGTGGCAGATGCTCGGCGAGAACTGCATGTCCCACTTGCGGTTGTAGCGCTCGGAGTGGGTCTTGTCGGTGAACACGCCGGTCGGGCAGACCTCGACCAGGTTGCCGGAGAACTCGCTTTCCAGAACGCCGTCTTCGACGCGGCCGAAGTACACGTTGTCATGCGCGCCATAGACGCCCAGGTCGGTGCCGCCGGCGTAGTCCTTGTAGTAACGCACGCAGCGGTAGCAGGCGATGCAGCGGTTCATCTCGTGACCGATGAACGGGCCGAGTTCCTGATTCTGGTGGGTGCGCTTGCTGAAGCGATAACGGCGCTGGTTGTGGCCGGTCATCACCGTCATGTCCTGCAGGTGGCAGTGACCGCCTTCCTCGCAGACCGGGCAGTCGTGCGGGTGGTTGGTCATCAGCCACTCGACGACGCTGGCGCGAAACGCCTTGGATTCATCGTCGTCGATGGAGATCCAGGTGTTGTCGGTGGCGGGTGTCATGCACGACATGACGATGCGTCCGCGCTTGTCGTTTTCGTCGCTGTACTGCTTCACCGCGCACTGGCGGCAGGCACCGACGCTACCGAGCGCGGGATGCCAGCAGAAATAGGGGATATCGAGGCCAAGGGACAGACAGGCCTGCAAGAGGTTGTCCGCTCCATCGACTTCGAAGTCTTTGCCGTCTACGTGGATAGTGGCCATGGCTAGGTTTTCTTCTTTACCCGCCGAAGCGGGTTTGGCTAATGGAATTCTTTGCTGCCGTGCAGGGCGGCTGGGGAAATGGCGACTGCCAACGTCCTGCCCACCGCTGCACGACACTCATCATCGGTTACGTTACTGCAGTGTCTCCACCACCGAAGGTTTCGGCTCCTGCGGTGCGCGCACCACGCCGGCCTCGAACTCCTCGCGGAAATACTTGATCGCGCTGCCCAACGGCTCCACGGCTCCTGGCGCATGCGCACAGAAGGTCTTGCCGGGGCCGAGGAAGTTGACCAGACCGAGCAGCGTGGCGATGTCTTCCGAGGTGCCCTGCTTGCGTTCCAGGGCACGCAGGATCTTCACGCTCCACGGTAGCCCGTCACGGCACGGGGTACACCAGCCGCAGGATTCGCGGGCGAAGAACTCTTCCATGTTGCACAGCAGGGAGACCATGTTGATGCTGTCGTCGATGGCCAGCGCCAGGCCGGTACCCATGCGGGTGCCGACCTTGCCGATACCGGCGGCGTACATCTGCGCATCCAGGTGCTCCGGCAGCAGGAAGCCGGTCCCGGCGCCGCCGGGCTGCCAGGCTTTCAGCGTGTAGCCGTCGCGCATGCCGCCGGCGTAGTCCTCGAACAGTTCCCGTGCGGTGATGCCGAACGGCAGTTCCCAGAGGCCGGGGTTCTTCACCTTGCCGGAGAAGCCCATCAGCTTGGTTCCCATGTCCTCGCTGCCTTCGCGGGCCAGGGATTTGTACCAGTCGACGCCATTGCCGATGATCGACGGCACGTTGCACAGCGTCTCGACGTTGTTCACGCAGGTCGGCTTGCCCCAGACGCCAACGGCGGCGGGGAAGGGCGGCTTGGAGCGCGGGTTGGCGCGGCGGCCTTCGAGCGAGTTGATCAGCGCGGTTTCTTCGCCGCAGATGTAGCGGCCGGCGCCGGTGTGGACGAACAGTTCGAAGTCGAAGCCGCTGCCGAGAATGTTCTTGCCCAGCAGGCCGGCGGCCTTGGCTTCATCGATGGCGCGATTCAGGTTGGCGGCCGCGTCGACGTACTCGCCGCGCAGGAAGATGTAACCGCGGTAGGCCTTGAGCGCGCGTGCACTGATCAGCATGCCTTCCACCAGCAGGTGCGGCAGCTGCTCCATGAGCATGCGGTCTTTCCAGGTGTTGGGTTCCATCTCATCCGCGTTGCACAGCAGGTAGCGGATGTTCATGGATTCATCGGCGGGCATCAGCCCCCACTTCACGCCGGTGGGGAAGCCGGCGCCGCCGCGCCCCTTGAGGCCGGAATCCTTGACCGTCTGCACGATGTCGGCCTGCGCCATTTCGGCGAGGGCCTTGCGCGCAGCGCTGTAGCCATCCTTGCGCTGGTATTCGTCGAGCCAGACAGGCTCGCCGTCATCGCGCAGGCGCCAGGTCAGTGGATGGGTTTCCGCGCTGCGGGCGATCAGGTTGGCCGGGCCGAACGAGGTGAGCTTCTTCATGGGTAGCTCTCCAGCAGGGTGCCGACGCCGTCAGCCTGCACGCCGCCGAAGGTGTCGTCGTCGATCATCAACGCGGGAGCCTTGTCGCAGTTGCCCAGGCAGCAGACGGGCAGCAGCGTGAAGCGACCGTCCGGCGTGGTTTCACCCAGGCCGATGCCCAATTGGCGGGAAATGCTCTGCACCACGCTTTCATGGCCGCCGACGAAGCAGGTCATGCTGTCGCAGACGCGGATCACGTGACGTCCGACCGGCTGGCGGAAGATCTGGCTATAGAAGGTGGCGACGCCTTCGACATCGCTACCAGGAATGCCGAGGATTTCGGCGATCGCCGGAATCGCGCCGTCGGGCACCCAGCCTCGCTGCTTCTGGACGATCTTCAGCGCTTCGATGGAAGCGGCGCGCGAGTCTTCGTAATGATGCAGTTCATGCTCGATGGCAGAACGTTCGGCTTCGCTGAGTACGAAGCGGTCAGACTGGATGAGGGTCGTGGTAGTCATATCAGCGGTCCACGTCGGCCATGACGAAATCGATGCTGCCCAGATACGCGATCAGGTCAGCCACCATGCTCCCGCGGATCACCGAGGGAATCTGCTGCAGGTGGGCGAAGCTCGGCGTCCGGATGCGCGTGCGGTAGCTCATGGTGCTGCCGTCGCTCGTCAGGTAGTAACTGTTGATGCCCTTGGTCGCCTCGATCATCTGGAAGGCTTCGTTGGCCGGCATGACCGGGCCCCAGGAAACCTGCAGGAAGTGGGTGATCAGGGTTTCGATGTGCTGCAGCGTGCGCTCTTTAGGCGGCGGCGTGGTCAGCGGGTGATCGGCCTTGTACGGGCCTTCCGGCATGTTCTTCAGGCACTGCTGGATGATGCGCAGGCTTTCGCGCATCTCGCCCATCTTGACCATGCAGCGGTCGTAGGCATCGCCATTGGCGGCCAGCGGCACTTCGAACTCGAAGTTTTCGTAGCCCGAGTAGGGGCGCGTCTTGCGCAGGTCGAAATCGCAGCCCGTGGCACGTAGGCCGGCACCGGTGACGCCCCACTCGAGGGCTTCCTTGGTGTTGTAGGCAGCGACACCGATGGTGCGCCCCCTCAGGATGCTGTTGCGAAGCGCGGCCTTCTCGTACTCGTCGAGGCGCTTGGGCATCCAGTCGAGGAACTCCTGGACCAGCTTGTCCCAGCCGCGCGGCAGATCGTGGGCGACCCCGCCGATGCGGTACCAGGCCGGGTGCAGGCGGAACCCGGTGATAGCTTCCACCACCTTGTAGGCGCGCTGGCGGTCGGTAAAGGTGAAGAACACCGGAGTCATCGCGCCCACGTCCTGGATGTAGGTGCCCAGGTACAGCAGGTGGTTAAGGATGCGGAAGAACTCGGCCATCATGATGCGGATGACGTCGACCCGTTGCGGCACCTTGATTCCGGCGAGCTTCTCCACCGAGAGCACGTAGGGGAGGTTGTTCATCACCCCGCCCAGGTAGTCGATGCGGTCGGTGTAGGGAATGAAGCTGTGCCACGACTGGCGCTCGGCCATCTTTTCCGCGCCGCGGTGGTGATAGCCGATCTCCGGCACGCAGTCGATGATCTCTTCACCGTCCAGCTGCAGGATGATGCGGAACGCACCGTGGGCAGAAGGGTGGTTCGGGCCGAGGTTGAGGAACATGTAGTCCTCGTTCTCGCCGTGAGTCTTCATGCCCCAGTCCTCGGGCTTGAAGCGCAGCGCTTCCTGCTCCAGATCCTGCTTGGCGACGGACAGGCTGTAGGGGTCGAACTCGGTGGCGCGCGCCGGATAGTCCTTGCGCAGCGGGTGGCCTTGCCAGGTGGGCGGCATCAGCAGGCGGGTCAGATGCGGGTGGCCGCGGAAGGTGATCCCGTAGAGATCCCACACCTCGCGCTCGTACCAGTTGGCGTTCGGCCAGATACCGGTGGCGGTGGGCAGGCTGAGATCGCTCTCCGACAGCGCGACCTTGATCATGATGTCGCTGTTACGTTCCAGCGACATCAGGTGATAGAACACGCTGAAGTCGGCGCCCGGCAAGCCACGGCGATGGGTCCGCAGGCGTTCGTCCATGCCGTGCAGGTCGTACAGCATCACGTACGGCTTGCTCACCTGGCGGAGGAAAGTCAGTACGTCGATCAGCCGTTCGCGCGCCACCCAGAGAACCGGCATGCCGGTGCGGGTGGATTGCACGGTGAAGGTGTCGGCGCCGAAGCGCGCATTCAGTTCGACGACGATATCTTGGTCGTCAGCCTTGTAAGGCGGGATGTACAGAGCGCTGTCTGCAGTCATGGTCTCGATCGCTATCGGTCAACGTCAGGTATGAAGGTGCGCTTTCGCGGGAAAGCGCGGATTCACACGTCGTCGGGGCTGCGCAGGTTGGTGACCTGGATACGCTGTTCGCGGCGCTGTTCCTTTTGCGAAGGCATCTCGGCGCGGTAAACGCCTTGATCGCCGACGACCCAGGACAACGGGCGGCGCTCCTTGCCGATGGATTCCTGCAGCAACATCAGGCCTTGCAGGAATGCTTCGGGGCGGGGCGGGCAGCCGGGTATGTAGACGTCCACGGGAAGGAACTTGTCCACCCCCTGAACGACCGAGTAGATATCGTACATACCGCCGGAATTGGCGCAGGAGCCCATGGAAATGACCCACTTGGGCTCGAGCATCTGCTCATAGAGACGCTGGATAACGGGCGCCATCTTGATGAAGCAGGTACCGGCAATGACCATGAAGTCGGCCTGGCGCGGTGATGCCCGAATTACTTCGGCACCGAATCGGGCGATGTCATGGGGGGCGGTGAAGGCCGTGGTCATCTCCACATAGCAGCAGGACAAACCGAAGTTGTACGGCCACAGGGAGTTCTTGCGACCCCAGTTGACCGCGCCATTCAGCACGTCCTCGAGCTTGCCCATGTAGATGTTGCGATGAACCTGGTCTTCGACAGGGTCGGTTACGGTCTCCCGCTGGCCGATTGGATACTGGTCATTGACCGCATCCGGATCGATCCGAGTAAGTTTGTATTGCATCGCCAAAGCCTCATTGTTTTAGCTTCGCCTGCCGCTTGCGACGGCTTTCGGGAGCCCAATCGAGCGCACCGATCCGCCAAAGGTAGACAAGACCTGCCAACAGAATTGCTATGAAAACGGTAGCTTCTATGAGACCGGCCCAGCCGCTTTCGCGAACGGACACCGACCAGGCGAAGAGAAAGAGGGCTTCAACGTCGAAGATCACGAAGAGCATCGCGACCAGATAGAATTTTGCCGACAGGCGCAGGCGCGCATTGCCGGTGGGAACGACGCCCGCTTCGAAGGGCTCGTTCTTGCTGTGACCGAAAGCTTTGCTGCCCAGGAGGCTGGAGACACCGAGCATGAAGGCACAAAGGCCGAAGACGCCCAGGAAGAAAATGGCAAATGCCCAGTTGTGAGGCATCGTAGAAACTGCATCAGGCATGCCGGGCTCCTCGTTGGGACGGCTTTTGAATTATTTGCACAGGTTCAGTCTTCCGACTTGGAGCGAGATTTTATGCGTTTGTCCGGGCTCAAGTAAATTTTTCTAGGAATTAAATATCGAACAATCCGTTCTGTTGC
>NZ_DJTK01000067.1:17531-95663 GCF_002438225.1 Pseudomonas sp. UBA6310
ATGGGCTTGGCGCTGTAGGGCATTATGCCGCAGCGCTATAAAAATGGGACAAAAAAAACGCCCCGGATTGAAGCCCGGGGCGCCTTTATTTCCTGCGGATCAGCCGATCGTCAGTGGAACTGATTCATCGTGTTGTCCTTGCCGCCTGCCTTGAGTGCGGCTTCGCCGGCAAAGTATTCCTTGTGGGCGTCGCCCATGTCGGAACCGGCCATGTTCTGGTGCTTCACGCAGGCGATACCCTGGCGGATTTCCTGACGTTGGACGCCTTTGACGTAGGCCAGCATGCCCTGGTCCGCGAAGTACCCTTTCGCCAAGTTGTCGGTGGACAGCGCAGCGGTGTGGTAGGTCGGCAGGGTGATCAGGTGGTGGAAGATACCGGCCTCAGCAGCGGCGTCGCGCTGGAAGGTGCGGATCTTCTCGTCGGCGATCTTGGCCAGCTCGGTTTCGTCGTACTCGACGCTCATCAGCTTGGCGCGATCGTACGCCGACACATCCTTGCCTTCCGCGACGAAGGTGTCGAACACCTGCTGGCGGAAGTTCAGCGTCCAGTTGAACGACGGGCTGTTGTTGTAGACCAGCTTGGCGTTCGGGATCACTTCACGGATGCGGTTGACCATCGCGGCGATCTGGCCCACGTGCGGCTTCTCGGTTTCGATCCACAGCAGGTCGGCGCCGTTTTGCAGCGAGGTGATGCAGTCCAGCACGCAACGGTCTTCGCCGGTGCCTTTGCGGAACTGGAAGAGGTTGCTCGGCAGGCGCTTGGGACGCAGCAGCTTGCCTTCGCGCTTGATGACCACATCGCCATTGCCCAGCTCGCTGGCGCTGATTTCCTCGCAGTCGAGGAACGAGTTGTACAGGTCGCCCAGGTCGCCCGGCTCGTTGGTCACGGCGATCTGCTTGGTCAGGCCAGCGCCCAGCGAGTCGGTACGCGCTACGATCACGCCGTCGTCCACGCCCAGCTCGAGGAAGGCGTAGCGAACCGCGTTGATCTTGGCCAGGAAGTCGGCATGGGGAACGGTCACTTTGCCATCCTGGTGACCACACTGCTTCTCGTCCGAGACCTGGTTTTCGATCTGGATGCAGCAGGCACCCGCTTCGATCATCTTCTTGGCCAGCAGATAGGTGGCTTCCGGGTTGCCGAAGCCGGCGTCGATGTCGGCGATGATGGGTACTACGTGGGTCTCGTAGTTGTCGATCTGCGACTGGATTTCGCTGGCCTTGGCGTTGTCATCGGCAGCGCGGGCGGCGTCCAGTGCGGAGAACAGCAGGTCGAGTTCGCGGGCGTCGGCCTGGCGCAGGAAGGTGTACAGCTCTTCGATCAGCGCAGCTACCGAGGTTTTCTCGTGCATGGACTGGTCGGGCAGCGGGCCGAACTCGGAACGCAGCGCGGCAACCATCCAGCCGGACAGGTAGAGGTAACGCTTGTTGGTGGTCTTGAGGTGCTTCTTGATCGAAATCAGCTTCTGCTGACCGATGAAGCCATGCCAGCAGCCCAGCGACTGGGTGTAGACGGAGGAGTCAGCGTCGTACTCCTCCATGTCCTTGCGCATGATCGCGGCAGTGTACTTGGCGATGTCCAGACCGGTCTTGAAGCGGTTCTGGGTGCGCATGCGGGCGACGAATTCGGGGTTGATGGCGCTCCAGCTGCTGCCTGCCTTTTCTTTGAGAGCGGCGACGGCCTTGATGTCGTTTTGATAAGCGGACATGGTCGATCCTTTCGAAGTAGAGAATGGGTAAGCGCTGGGCGCTGCCACTCGAAACCTGTGTGCTGAAGTCAATGGGTTCGGGTGCTCGGGCTACTGCGTCGAGGGATCGACTAGGGCGAGGTTGCTGCTGAGGAGGGGAACGAGCGGGCGGGCGGCGTTCTGGCGGGTTTGAACGAACCGATCGGGCGGTTCGCCGACAGAAGCATGCAGTCCATCTCGTTGTAACGCTAAGCGCTTCCCCGTCCCTCAGGACGACTTCGTTCCAGTCGCAACCTCGTCAAACTGCCTTGTGGGCGGCGCAGACACGGAACGGCTCGACTGGTTGGTCTGAGCACGCTCCGGGAGACCTCTTTCGAGGCCCCTGGCTAGCGGGAGCGAGGCCATCATGCCCCTGGCAAAAACGTTCGTCAAACGATTTTGTAGTGTTTTTTCAAAGCTACTACAAAAGTCTGATGAGGCTGAAGATGACTGATCAGTCGAGCGCCTCGACCTTCACCCGAAGGGTCATGTCGTCCTGCCCCTGGGTCGAATAACGCTGCACGAAACCACGCTGATCGGCCTGGCTGCCCTGAGTCACGCCACCCAGCGGCAGCCATTCGCCGAGCCGTCCGCTGATGCGGGTGTCGGTGCTCTGGATGTCGATGGCACCGGGTTGGCGCTGCGAGAGGCGATCCCGGTTGCTGCTGATGTTCAGGTGCACGGTATCGCCCGTCAGGCTGGCAGTGACGTAAAAACCCTGGGTGACGTTGCGGTACTGGGTGTCCTGATACACCTGCCCGTAGGGACCGGTGCTCGTCGTTGTCAGGGGCACGCTCTGGCCGACCTGGATCAGCGCCGGATAGCCTTCGGTTGCCTGCACCTGTTGCACACCGTCGCCGCGGCTTTCCGTACTGTGGCGGATGATCCGCACCTGGTCTCGGCCATTCACTTCACCACGCCCGCTCTCGACGGATACGCCACCGGCGCTGGCGGAACCGTCCACACGGTAACCCCGGTCATCGCGCGAACTGGCTTCCTGGGTGTCGACGCTGATCAGCAGTCGACGCGGCTGGGTATCCAGCTGACCGAGCAACCCGCGCAACTCCTGAATCTTCTCCGGCGGCGCGTTGACGACCAACTGGTTGCCGTAAGCACTCACCTTACCCTCCTGGCCGAGCACCGAACGTGCGGTGGGCAGCACGTCCTCGGCGGTGCGGAAGTTCAGCTGGATGATCTCGGTGGAGGCCTGCGCGGGCACGGCAGCGGCGAGCAGCAGGGCGACTAGGAGGGTGTGAGGCGTCATAGCAGAAAACTCCGCAGATCGGGATCGAGTGTGCTGGTGTTCCATGCCTGGTCGAACTGCGCCTGGCGCAGTCGCACCTGGGCGACATCGCGATAACGGACGTGACCTGCGTATTGATCGAGCTCGGGACGCAGCAACAGCCCGCAGTCGTCGGCGATGAGGAAGGCGCACTCTTCGTTGGGGTAGTCGGGATGCAGCTTGCGTATCTGAAAGTTGCTCGACAGGCGCCGGCTGAGGTTCAACAGGCGATGGCCTTCCTTCACGGCGCGGCTGGAATCACGCAGGAGGATGCGCAAGTGGTTCCGTGGATGAGCCAGCAGGAAGCGCGTGCAGGCTTCCTGGATGCTGCTGTGGTTGTACAGCCAGGGCTCGAGGTCACTGCTGTACAGGCACAGGGCGCGGCGCGCCTGCTGCAGAAGGGCGATGGCATGGCGACGAGTCTCGTCCGCCGTGCGGAACGTCTGGAGTTCCGTGGTCTGGTTGAGCGTGAAGGGCGCCGCTTCCCAGCGCTCCGCCTCGGGGAGCTCGGGAAGGGGATTGTGCACATCGAAACGACCCGGCGACTGGAACTCGATAGCGGGCAGGTCGCTCGGCTCGTCAGGCAATTCCGGGGCATCGTTCATGCGAATCCTCAGTGACTGCGGCGCACCATGTCGACGTGGGGAATGCCGGCTTCGAGGTATTCGCTGCTGACGATCTCGAAGCCAAGGCGCTCGTAGAACGGCGCGGCATGGACCTGTGCACTGAGCGTCTGCTCGGCCAGGCCGAGGCGCTCGGCCTCGGTCAGCACGGCGCGCATCAGCGCATCACCGACCTTCAGCCCGCGCCAGTCGCGCAGCACCGACACCCGGCCGATGTGGCCGTTGGATAGCAGCCGCGCGGTGCCTATCGGGAAGTCGCCCTCCAAGGCGAGGAAATGCACGGCGCTCGCGTCGTCCGAATCCCATTCCAGTTCCGGCGGCACCGCCTGTTCGGCAATGAACACGCTTTCGCGGATACGTCTTAGCTCGGCATTTTCCTTCTGCCAGTCGGCGACACGAACGTGGATGCTACTCATCGGCAAACTCCAGACTTCCCTGTTTGACCAACTCCCACAGGAGATTACGCCCGTCGTCGTCGGCAAGCCATTGCGTGAGGTTTTCCTGATGCAGCGCGTCGCAGGCGCAGACCAGCTTCAGCAGCTCCAGCAGGTGTTCGGGCAACAGACGGCTCTGTCCGCTGGCGAACAGCAGCAGGCCGATATCGACCTGACTCCAGGCCATGCGCGCACTGGGGTTGCGGATCAGCACCGCGCCATCCTCGAGAGCCTTGAGGAAATCGCGCTCGGAAAGCTCTTCGCCGGCGACGAGTTCCGGATAACGCGGTTCGGTCATGAACTGGCCAAACCAGGTGAGCAGGAGGCGCTCGTCGCCCATGTGCTCGTCCAGCAGCGATTTAAGGCGCTGCAAGGCGTCCATCTGGATCTGGTGCGGGTCGCTGACCGGCGCGATGTCGGCGTCGCCGTAACGGTCTTCGTCCGGGAGGAACTGGGCGAGGAAATCGGTGAAGTGAGTCAGCACTTCGGCAGCGCTGGGGGCGCGGAAGCCCACGGAATAGGTCATGCACTCATCCACCGCGGTGCCGAAATGCGCCAGCCGCGGGGGCAGGTAGAGCATATCGCCGGGCTCCAGAACCCAGTCGTCGGTCTCGTCGAAGCCGGCCAGGATGCGCAGGTCGGCATGGTCGAGCATCGGGCTGTCGCTGTCGCACATCTGCCCGATCTTCCAGCGACGCTGACCATGGGCCTGCAGCAGGAACACGTCGTAGTTGTCGAAATGCGGTCCCACGCCGCCGCCGGGCGCGGCATAGCTGATCATCACATCGTCGATGCGCCAGCTCGGCAGGAAGTGGAAGTGCTCGCGCAGCTCGGCGACTTCCGGAACGAACTGGTCGACGGCCTGCACCAACAGCGTCCAGTCACGCTCGGGCAGATTCTGGAAGGCGTCCTCGGCGAACGGGCCGCGGCGCAATTCCCAGGGGCGCTCGCCGTGCTCGATGACCATCCGCGACTCGACCTGCTCTTCCAGAGCCAGGCCGGCCAGCTCGTCCGGGGACAGCGGGCTTTCGAAGTTGGGAATGGCCTGACGGATCAGCAGCGGCTTCTTTTGCCAGTAGTCACGGAGGAACTCACGCGCGCTGATGCCGCCGAGGATTTGCAGGGGAAGATCGGAAGTCATGCGTTTGCCTATGCAAATAAAAACGCCCGGCACTGCCGGGCGTGCAGAAAAGTGAGGCGGGTCAGATGCGCTTGGCCTGGGCCACGGCATTGCCGATGTAGGTGGCTGGCGTGAGCTTGCGCAGCTCGGCCTTGGCGTCTTCCGGCATCTCCAGCCCGTCGATGAAAGTCTGCAGCGCCTCCGGGCTGATGCCCTTGCCGCGGGTCAGCTCCTTGAGTTTCTCGTAGGGATTCTCGATGGCGTAGCGGCGCATGACGGTCTGGATCGGCTCGGCGAGGACTTCCCAGCAGGCGTCCAGGTCTTCAGCAATCTTCTGAGCGTTGAGCTCCAACTTGCTGATTCCCTTGAGGCTTGCCTCGTAGGCAATCACGCTATGGGCGAAGCCGACACCGAGGTTGCGCAGCACGGTGGAGTCGGTCAGGTCGCGCTGCCAGCGGGACACCGGCAGCTTGCTGGCCAGGTGCTGGAGTAGCGCGTTGGCGATGCCGAGGTTGCCTTCGGAGTTCTCGAAGTCGATCGGATTGACCTTGTGCGGCATGGTCGAGGAACCGATCTCGCCGGCGATGGTGCGCTGCTTGAAGTAACCTAGGGAGATGTAGCCCCAGATGTCGCGATCGAAGTCGATGAGGATGGTGTTGAATCGGGCAGTGGCGTCGAACAGCTCGGCGATGTAGTCGTGCGGCTCGATCTGCGTCGTGTACGGGTTCCACTGCAGGCCGAGATCCTGCTCGATGAACTCGCGGGCGTTGGCTTCCCAGTCGATGGACGGATAGGCCGACAGGTGCGCGTTGTAGTTGCCCACCGCGCCGTTGATCTTGCCCAGCAGCGGCACGCCGGCGACCTGGGCGATCTGGCGCTCCAGGCGATAGACCACGTTGGCCAACTCCTTGCCGAGGGTGGTCGGCGAGGCCGGCTGGCCGTGGGTGCGCGAGAGCATCGGCACGTCGGCGAACTTCACCGCCAGCTCGCGGATCGACTCGGCGACCTGGCGCATCAGCGGCAGCAGCACGGTGTCGCGGCCTTCGCGGAGCATCAGGGCGTGGGACAGGTTGTTGATGTCCTCGCTGGTGCAGGCGAAGTGGATGAATTCGCTGACCTTGGCCAGTTCCGGCAGCTTCGCCGCCTGCTCCTTGAGCAGGTATTCCACGGCCTTGACGTCGTGATTGGTGGTGCGTTCGATTTCCTTGATGCGCTCGGCGTGTTCGAGCTGGAAATCCTCGGCCAGTCGATCGAGCAGCGCGTTGGCTTCGGCCGAGAAAGGCGCGACTTCGGCGACGCCGGAGTGGGCGGCCAGGCGTTGCAGCCAGCGGACCTCGACCTGTACGCGGAAACGGATCAGGCCGTATTCACTGAAGATCGGGCGCAGAGCGCTGGTTTTGCCGGCGTAGCGGCCATCGACGGGGGAAACCGCGGTGAGCGAGGAAAGCTGCATGGGGCGTTCTCGGACGGTCGGGGCAGGAAATGGGGCGCGTATCATACACGAATCGGCCGACCTGCCGACCGCGTGCCCCGACGGTCAGTTGCGCAGCAGCGGGTACAGCTCGGCCAGCAGCTTGCGGCGGCTGAACACCAGTTGCCAGCGATGTCCGCCCAGCTGGCGCCATAGGCGCGCGGAGCGAATACCGGCGAGGAGCAGGGCTCGGATCTTCGAGGCGTTGCTGCTTTGCTGCAGGAAGCGCATGTCGCCATGCACCTGGATGCGCTGGCGGAAGGTGCTCAGGGTGTCCTGATAGAGCCCGCCACAGGCGGCGATGACGTTATCGTGAACGAGCCCGAAGTGCTGCACCTGCAGTTGGATCTGGTCCAGGCGGGTGCCGATGGTCTCGAGCATGTCGTCGCGCTTGGCCAGCTTGCGTTCGAGGCCGAGCAGAGCAAGCGCGTAGCGCAGCGGCTCGCGCTGCAGGCTGTTGGGGTCGCGCTCCAGGGCACTGGCCAGCGCGCGATAACCGTCGCGCAGGTTGAGATCGTCGCCGCCGTAGACGTCCAGTGTGTTTTGCGGATCGCGTACCAGCAGGCTGCCGAGCAAGCAACCAAGGGCGCCTTCGTTGACCTGGCCGGTCCTGGCGATCCGGTCGGCGAGCGCGGCGGCGCTGAACACCGCTCCAAGGGCGACCAGCTGTTCCTGTATCGGCGTCATGCGAATTCCTTGGTGGTGCAGGGTTCGGCGATTTCGATGACGCCGCCGCCGAGGCAGATTTCGCCGTCGTAGAACACCACCGACTGACCCGGCGTCACGGCGCGCTGGGGCTCCTCGAAAACGGCGCGGTAGCCGTCGGGCGTACGCTCCAGCGTGCAGGCCTGATCCGACTGGCGATAGCGGACCTTGGCGGTCAGCGGCCGTGGCGTGGTGCCGAACTCGACCGGGTTGACCCAGAAGATCTCGCTGGCGAGGAGGGCGCCGGAAAACAGCAGCGGATGGTCGTTGCCCTGGCCGACGATCAGTACATTGCGCTCCAGATCCTTGGCCAGCACGTACCACGGCTCGTCGCCGGCATCCTTCAAGCCGCCGATACCCAGCCCCTGACGCTGGCCGATGGTGTGGTACATCAGCCCCGCGTGCCGGCCGATGACCTCGCCGCGGGTGTTCTGGATTTCGCCCGGTTGCGCCGGCAGATACTGCTTGAGGAAGTCGGAGAAGCGCCGCTCGCCGATGAAGCAGATGCCGGTGGAGTCCTTCTTCTTCGCGGTCGCCAGCCCATGCATTTCAGCGATCGCGCGCACTTCGGCCTTTTCCAGCTCGCCAACCGGGAACAGCGTGCGGGCGATCTGCTCGCCGCCGACGGCGTGGAGGAAGTAGCTCTGGTCCTTGTTCGGGTCGAGGCCCTTGAGCAACTGGGTCTGCCCATCGACATCGCGGCGGCGCACGTAATGGCCGGTGGCGATCAGGTCGGCGCCGAGCATCAGCGCATAGTCGAGGAAGGCTTTGAACTTGATTTCGCGGTTGCAGAGGATGTCCGGGTTCGGCGTACGCCCGGCCTTGTACTCGGCGAGGAAGTGCTCGAAGACGTTGTCCCAGTATTCGGCGGCGAAGTTCGCGGTGTGCAGCTTGATGCCGATCCGGTCGCACACCGCCTGGGCGTCGGCGAGGTCTTCGCGCGCGGTGCAGTATTCAGTGCCGTCGTCCTCCTCCCAGTTCTTCATGAACAGACCTTCCACCTGGTAGCCCTGCTTGAGCAGGAGAAGTGCGGAAACCGAGGAGTCCACGCCGCCGGACATGCCGACGATGACGCGTGTATGGGCTGGATCGTGCATAGGTTCGGGGTTGACGGCCACAAAAAGGAGTAATTCTAACAGGCGAACTGCCGCAGGGCGATCAGCCGGCCGTGCGGATCAGCGCCAGCGGAAAGCGCTCGCCGCGGAGGTAGTCGTCGATGCAACGCACTACCAGCTCGCTGCGCCAGCGCTCGGGCACGGCGGCGAGTTCGTCGCGGGTCATCCAGCGCGGCCCGATGATGCCGTGGTCTAGCGGCGAATCGGGCAGGTGTCGCAGCGGCCGCGCGGCGAAGCAGACGCGTTGGTAGGTCACGCCGTTGCTCGGCGCGGTATACAGATAGATGCCGGTAACGGCGGTCAGCTCGACCTCCCAGCCGGTTTCCTCGAGGGTCTCGCGCAAGGCGGCCTGGAGCAGACTTTCGTTGGCTTCGAGATGACCCGCCGGCTGGTTGAGGACGGCTTTCTCTCCCGCGAACTCTTCCACCAGCAGGAAGCGCCCCTGGTCTTCGACGACGGTGGCGACGGTGATGTGCGGATTCCAATCCACAAGGATGACCTCTGTAGGGTGAACGGCCGACCATGATCGCCCGGAAACAGAACCCCCGGCACGTGGGCCGGGGGTCTGTTGAAACGCAACAACCTTCGCGGTCAGCCCTGGATCAGGGCGTCGATCGCGGCGTTGAAGGTTTTGCTCGGGCGCATGACCTGGCTGGTCAGCTCCGGGTTGGAGCGGTAGTAGCCGCCGATGTCCACCGGCGATCCCTGGACCGCATTCAGTTCGGCGACGATGGTCGCTTCCTGCTCGGCCAGGGTGCTGGCGAGCTTGCTGAAACGCTCGCGCAGCGCGGCGTCTTCGCTCTGGGTGGCCAGGGCTTCGGCCCAGTAGAGCGCCAGATAGAAGTGGCTACCACGGTTGTCCAGCTCGCCAGTCTTGCGCGAAGGCGACTTGTTGTTGTCGAGCAGCTTGCCGGTCGCGGCGTCGAGGGTGGTGCCCAGCAACTTGGCTTTCCGGTTGTCGGTCTTGATCCCGGTTTCCTCAAGGGACACGGCCAGGGCCAGGAACTCGCCAAGCGAATCCCAGCGCAGGTGGTTTTCCTCGATCAGCTGTTGGACATGCTTGGGGGCCGAACCACCGGCGCCGGTTTCGTACATGCCACCGCCGGCCATCAGCGGAACGATGGAGAGCATCTTCGCCGAAGTGCCCAGCTCCATGATCGGGAACAGGTCGGTCAGGTAGTCGCGCAGGACGTTGCCGGTCACCGAGATGGTGTCCTTGCCACGAATCATTCGCTCCATGCTGAAACGGATGGCTTCGTTGTAATCCATGACGCGGATGTCGAGACCGTTCAGGTCGTGCTCTTGCAGATACGCGTCGACCTTCAGCTTCAGCTGGCGGTCGTGCGCACGCTCCGGGTCGAGCCAGAAGACCGCCGGGGTGCCGGACTGGCGGGCGCGGGTGACGGCCAGCTTCACCCAGTCGCGGATCGGGGCATCCTTGGTCTGGCAGGCGCGCCAGATGTCGCCGGCTTCGACTTCGTGCTGGATCTTCACGGTGCCGTCGGCCAGCACGACGCGCATGATGCCGTCGGCCTTCATCTCGAAGGTCTTGTCGTGGGAACCGTATTCCTCGGCCTTCTGCGCCATCAGGCCGACGTTCGGTACCGAGCCCATGGTGGTCGGATCGAACGCGCCGTTGGTTTTGCAGAAGTTGATCATCTCCTGATAGATGCGCGCGTAGGTGCTTTCCGGCATCACCGCCTTGGTGTCCTTCTGCTTGCCGTCGCGGCCCCACATCTGGCCGGAGTTGCGGATCATCGCCGGCATCGAGGCGTCGACGATGACATCGCTCGGGATATGCAGGTTGGTGATGCCCTTGACCGAGTCGACCATCGCCATTTCCGGGCGATGGCTGTACACCTCGTGGATGTCGTGGAGGATCTCTTCCTGCTGCGAGGCAGGCAGCGACTTGATCTTGTCGTAGACGCTAGAGAGACCGTTGTTCGGGTTCACGCCCAGCTCTTCGAAGAGCGCGCCGTGCTTCTCGAAGACGTCCTTGTAATACACGCTGACGGCATGGCCGAAGACGATGGGGTGGGACACCTTCATCATGGTCGCCTTGACGTGCAGGGACCACATGACGCCGGTTTCCTTGCAGTCCTGCAGAGTCTTCTCGAAGAAGGCACGCAGCTTGTTGCAGCTCATGAACATGCCGTCGAAGACTTCGCCTTCCTTCAGGCTCAGCTGCTTCTTGAGCTCGACCTTGCCATCCTTGCCGACGAATTCGATGCGCACGTCACCGGCCTGGGGCATGGTGAAGGACTGCTCGCTGGAGAAGAAGTCACCGCCGCGCATGTAGTCGGCGTGGGACTGCGAAGCCATGCTCCACTTGCCCATCGAGTGCGGATGCTTGCGGGCGTAGGCCTTGACCGCGGCCGGGGCGCGACGGTCCGAGTTACCTTCGCGCAGCACCGGGTTCACGGCGCTGCCGAGCACTTTGCTGTAACGCGCGCGGACTTCTTTTTCCGCGTCGGTCTGCGGGTCTTCGGGGAAATCCGGAACGGCGAAGCCCTGCGCCTGCAGCTCGGCGATCGCGCCTTTGAGTTGCGGCACGGAGGCGCTGATGTTCGGCAGCTTGATGATGTTGGCGTCTGGCGAGGTGGCCAGAACCGCCAGTTGGGCCAGTTCGTCTTCGACCGGTTGGCTGCTGTCGAGCTGGTCAGCGAAGCTTGCGATGATGCGTCCAGCCAGAGAGATATCGCGGGTTTCGACGTCTATATCGGCGGAGGCCGCGAAGGCCTTGACGATGGGAAGAAGCGAATAGGTTGCGAGGGCGGGGGCTTCGTCGGTGAAGGTGTAGGTAATCTTCGAGCGGGTGGACATTGGCGAGAACTCTCTCTTTGCTGGGCGTGCACAGGATCTCGAGGCGCGCCGGATAGACGCTTTCGCTCAGGTCAGAGTCGAAATTCGAGAATTTGCCGCAGGTGATGTTGATGGCACCAGTAGAGCGTTGTGCGGTCGGATCTGGTTTGCGATTCGACCGTTGCGAGGGCGGACATCCTGTTGCAGATGTCTCGGCTCTCGATGACTCTTTAGTCACGCGGCGCAGTATACCACCGTGTTGTTCGTCGGGAGCTTGCCGGTGCCCGATGATTAGACTAAGGAATACAGCTCGGCTCGACGCAGGTGGACTACGCTGAACACCTGCCTGAGGTTAACCACAACGTGGAGTACAGCATGGGATATCAAAAGATTCAGGTGCCTGCCGATGGTGTGAAAATCACCGTAAACGCCGATAACACCCTGAATGTGCCGAACAATCCGATCATTCCCTTCATCGAGGGGGATGGCATCGGTATCGATATCAGCCCGGTGATGATCAAGGTCGTCGACGCCGCCGTCAAAAAGGCCTACGGCGGCGAGCGCAAGATTTCCTGGATGGAAGTCTATGCCGGCGAGAAAGCCACCCAGGTCTACGATCAGGACACCTGGCTGCCGAAGGAGACCCTCGAGGCCGTTCGCGATTTCGTCGTCTCGATCAAGGGCCCGTTGACCACCCCGGTGGGCGGCGGCATTCGCTCGCTGAACGTCGCACTGCGGCAGGAACTCGACCTCTACGTTTGCCTGCGCCCGGTGCGTTGGTTCGAGGGCGTGCCGAGCCCGGTGAAGAAGCCAGGCGACGTCGACATGACGATCTTTCGCGAGAACTCCGAAGATATCTATGCCGGTATCGAGTGGAAAGCCGGATCGCCCGAGGCGACCAAGGTCATCAAGTTCCTCAAGGAAGAGATGGGCGTCACCAAGATCCGCTTCGACCAGGATTGCGGCATCGGCATCAAACCGGTATCGAAGGAGGGCACCCAGCGCCTGGTGCGCAAGGCGTTGCAGTACGTCGTCGACAACGACCGCGAGTCGCTGACCATCGTCCACAAAGGCAACATCATGAAGTTCACCGAAGGTGCCTTCAAAGACTGGGGCTACGAGATCGCCAAGAACGAATTCGGCGCGGAGCTTCTCGATGGCGGTCCCTGGATGCAGTTCAAGAACCCGCGGACCGGCAAGAACATAGTCGTCAAGGACGCCATCGCCGACGCCATGCTCCAGCAGATTCTGCTGCGCCCGGCGGAATATGACGTCATCGCTACCCTGAACCTGAACGGTGACTACCTCTCCGATGCGCTCGCGGCGGAAGTGGGTGGCATCGGCATCGCGCCGGGCGCCAACCTGTCGGACACCATCGCCATGTTCGAGGCTACCCACGGGACTGCGCCCAAGTACGCCGGTCAGGACAAGGTCAATTCGGGGTCGATAATTCTGTCTGCCGAAATGATGCTGCGCCACCTGGGGTGGGTCGAAGCGGCGGATCTCATCATCAAGGGTACCAATGGAGCGATCTCGGCCAAGACGGTGACCTACGATTTCGAGCGCCTGATGGATGGCGCAACGCTGCTGTCCTGTTCCGAATTCGGCGATGCATTGATCGCCCATATGTAAAGTGATGGACAAAAGAAAAGGCCGATCAGAGATCGGCCTTTTTTGCACGCTATCCAAGGGTCAGGCCTCGGCGGCCTGACTCTGTAGATTTACCGCCGGCGTCAGGTTTTCGGCATTGCTCAACACAGGGCTAATGTTCACCGCGTGTAGCCCCTTGGGCCCTTGAATGATGTCGAAACTCACAGGCTGTCCTGCCTTAAGGGTTTTATAACCGTCCATCTGAATGGCCGAGTAATGAGCGAACAGGTCCTCATCTCGGCCGTCGGCCAGAACGAATCCATAGCCTTTGGCGTTGTTGAACCACTTGACCTTACCGCTGAGCATGCTGACATCCCTCTGCAAAGGACTCCATCTCTGGAGTATCATCCACGACGACTCCACGCAAAAAAGCAATTCGCGTGGGCTCCCAATACCCAACTGGGCATTCATTGTTTGTAACACCGTTTCGCCGTTAGTCAAGGCTATGCGGCGGACGGTTGAGAAGCCTGTCATATTTGCCCTGCAGCCCAGCTCCAACCATGTGCGAGCCTTTATTTCCGTATGTTTGCAAGCAGCCAGATTCGACTAACATTCAATCAGGATGGTCCGGACAAGTGGGAGGACGAAGCGTCCGGGCTCGCTGTGCAGGAAGCCAAACCAAAATTGCAGGCACCTCCGCTGTATAAAGTGGTCATGTATAACGATGACTACACGCCGATGGATTTCGTCGTCGAAGTGCTGGAGGTGTTTTTTAATCTGAACCGAGAACTGTCGACCAAAATCATGCTGGCCGTCCATACAGAAGGGCGTGCAGTATGCGGAGTGTTCACCCGGGATATCGCAGAAACGAAGGCTGAACAGGTCAATCAGTACGCGAGGGAAAGCCATCATCCGCTACTCTGTGAAATCGAGAAGGACGGTTAGACGCCGGCCACTTGGGTATGAGGTGAAGCTATGTTGAACCGCGAACTCGAAGTCACCCTCAATCTGGCCTTCAAGGAAGCCCGTTCCAAGCGTCATGAATTCATGACCGTGGAACACCTGCTCCTGGCCCTGTTGGATAACGAAGCTGCAGCCACCGTATTGCGTGCCTGCGGCGCCAGCCTCGACAAGCTCCGGCATGAGTTGCAGGAGTTCATTGACTCGACCACCCCGCTCATTCCGCAGCATGACGAAGAACGCGAAACTCAGCCGACGCTCGGGTTTCAGCGGGTTCTGCAGCGCGCCGTTTTCCATGTGCAAAGTTCTGGCAAGCGCGAAGTAACCGGCGCGAATGTGCTGGTCGCCATCTTCAGCGAGCAGGAGAGCCAGGCGGTTTTCCTGCTCAAGCAGCAGAGCGTTGCCCGCATCGACGTCGTCAACTTCATCGCCCATGGCATTTCCAAGGTGCCTGGTCAGGGTGATCAGGCTGACGGCGAGCAGGAAATCAACGACGAGGAAGGCGGTGAGGCCGTCTCCACCAATCATCCCCTGGAAGCTTATGCCAGCAACCTGAACGAGCTCGCTCGTCAGGGCCGCATCGACCCTCTGGTCGGGCGCGAAAGCGAAGTCGAGCGCGTGGCTCAGATCCTGGCCCGTCGGCGCAAGAACAACCCGCTGCTGGTTGGCGAGGCCGGTGTCGGCAAAACGGCGATCGCCGAAGGCCTGGCCAAGCGTATCGTTGATGGTCAGGTACCCGACCTTCTCGCCGATAGCATCGTTTTCTCCCTCGACCTGGGCGCGCTGCTCGCGGGCACCAAGTACCGCGGCGACTTCGAGAAACGCTTCAAGGCCCTGCTCAACGAGTTGCGCAAGCGGCCTCATGCGATCCTCTTCATCGATGAGATCCACACCATCATCGGTGCCGGTGCGGCTTCGGGCGGCGTGATGGATGCGTCCAACCTGCTCAAGCCGCTGCTGTCTTCCGGCGAGATCCGTTGCATCGGCTCGACGACCTTCCAGGAATTCCGCGGCATCTTCGAGAAAGATCGCGCACTCGCTCGGCGCTTCCAGAAGGTCGATGTGGTCGAACCTTCCGTGGAGGACACCGTCGGCATCCTGCGCGGCCTGAAAGCTCGTTTCGAACAGCATCACCACATCGAGTACAGCGATGAGGCGTTGCGCGCCGCCGCCGAGCTGGCGTCTCGCTACATCAACGACAGACACATGCCCGACAAGGCCATCGACGTGATCGACGAGGCGGGCGCCTATCAGCGTCTCCAGCCAGAAGAGCGGCGTGTGGCGCGCATCGACGTGGCACAGGTGGAAGACATCGTGGCGAAGATTGCCCGTATTCCTCCCAAACACGTGTCCAGCGACGACAAGGAGCTGCTGCGTAACCTGGAGCGCGATCTCAAGCTCACGGTGTTCGGCCAGGATGCAGCCATCGACTCGCTGTCGACGGCGATCAAGCTGTCTCGTGCGGGTTTGAAGGCGCCGGACAAGCCGGTGGGTTCGTTCCTCTTCGCCGGACCGACCGGTGTCGGCAAGACCGAAGCGGCGCGGCAACTGGCGAAAGCCATGGGCATCGAGCTGGTGCGCTTCGACATGTCGGAGTACATGGAACGGCACACCGTTTCCCGGCTGATCGGCGCGCCTCCGGGCTACGTCGGCTTCGACCAGGGCGGTCTGCTTACGGAAGCGATCACCAAGCAGCCGCATTGCGTGTTGCTGCTCGATGAGATCGAGAAGGCGCACCCGGAAGTCTTCAACCTGCTGCTGCAGGTGATGGACCATGGCACGCTGACCGACAACAACGGACGCAAGGCGGATTTCCGCAACGTGATCCTGATCATGACCACCAACGCCGGTGCGGAAACCGCGTCGCGCGCCTCGATCGGCTTCACCCATCAGGATCACTCTTCGGATGCCATGGAAGTCATCAAGAAGAGCTTCACTCCGGAGTTCCGCAACCGCCTGGACACCATCATCCAGTTCGGCCGCCTGAGCACCGAAGTGATCAAGAGCATCGTCGACAAGTTCCTCACCGAACTGCAGGCGCAGCTCGAGGACAAGCGCGTGCAACTCGAAGTCAGCGATGCCGCTCGCGGCTGGCTGGCAGAGCGTGGTTACGATGCGCAGATGGGGGCTCGGCCGATGGCGCGCCTGATTCAGGACAAGATCAAGCGTCCTCTGGCCGAAGAGATCCTGTTCGGCGAACTGGCAGAGCATGGAGGAATCGTGCACATCGATGTCGAGGCCGGTGAATTGGCCTTCGAGTTCGAAACCACGGCGGAAGTGGCCTAGCCGCTTCCTTCCGGACTGCGCAATAACGAAAACGCCCGGCTAGACCGGGCGTTTTTCATGACGCGAAAACTTCAGCGGGCGCGGTAGGTGATGCGGCCTTTGCTCAAGTCGTAGGGCGTCAATTCAACACGAACCTTGTCGCCGGTGAGAATGCGGATGTAGTTCTTGCGCATCTTTCCGGAGATGTGCGCGGTAACGACGTGCCCGTTTTCCAACTCCACTCGGAACATGGTGTTGGGTAGGGTGTCGACGACAGTGCCTTCCATTTCGAAGCTGTCTTCTTTCGACATTCAGTAAAGCCCTCGGTGTTCTATAGGTGGCCGGACGCAAACGGCGCCTGGCAAAAGCGGCGTGCATTGTGCCCGAAAATGTGTCTTGTCGCCAAGCGATTCAGGTCAGAGCGACCCAGCGCTGGTTGACGAACAGCTCTATCGGCCGGTACTGGGTCTTGTAATTCATCTTCCGACAATTCTTGATCCAGTAGCCGAGGTAGACCGCGTGGAGGCCAAGACGTGCGGTCTCGCCGATCTGCCAGAGAATGGCGTAGCGGCCGAGGCTGCGGCGTTCTTCATCGGGGTCGTAGAAGGTGTAAACCGCGGAAAGACCGTTCGGCAGCAGGTCGGTGACGGCGATCGCCATCAGCCGGTCGCCAAGACGGAACTCATAGAAGCGCGCGAAATTCAGGTCGCGGACGAGAAAGGTGCTGAATTGATCGCGACTCGGCGGATACATATCGCCATCGGCGTGGCGCTGTTCGATGTAGCGCGCGTAGAGCGCGTAATACTCTTCGCTGAACTTGGGCCGTACCGGCATGACGCACAGGTCGGCATTGCGCTTGAGAATGCGTTTCTGCTGGCGATTGGGTTGGAACTGGTCGGCTGGAATACGCGCAGGGACGCAAGCCGAGCAACGCTGGCAGTGAGGTCTGTAGAGGTGATCGCCACTGCGACGAAAGCCCATCTCCGACAGCCCGGCATACACCTGCGCATCCATGAGCTGGCTGGGATCGAGGAACAGGGTGGTGGCCTGCTCGCCGGGCAGATAGCTGCATGGATGAGGCTGGGTGGCGTAGAACTTCAGGCGAGCCAGCTCTGTCATCGTCGGCACTCGGGTGGACCTGACGCCAGTGTAAGCCAGGCTGCCGGTCACGCCTAGACGAGCCAGTCGGCGGTCGTCGGTTGATCCAGGTGGCGTTCGAGCCACCCGGCAAACTCGGCGCGGGAAATCGAGCGTGCGCCGAAACTCTGCAGGTGCTGGGTGGGCATCTGGCAATCGATCAGGACGAAACCCCACTGCCGCAAACGCTCAACCAGCGTAACGAAACCCACCTTGGAGGCATTGTCGACCCGACTGAACATCGACTCGCCGAAGAACAGTTGCCCCATCGCCAGTCCATAGAGCCCACCCACCAGTTCATCGTCCAGCCACACCTCCACCGAATGGACGAAGCCCAACTCGTGCAAGCGCAGGTAGGCCTGCTGCATCGGCTCGGTGATCCAGGTGCCATCGCTGTAGGCGCGAGGTCCGGCGCAGCCCTGCAGGACGTCCACGAAGGCACTGTCAAAAGTCACCCGGAAGCGTTGTTGGCGAAGAACCTTCGCCAGACTGCGGGAAACGTGAAGTGCTTCGGGCGGTAGAACGGTGCGCGGGTCGGGCGACCACCAGAGTATGGGCTGGCCATCCTGGAACCACGGGAAGCAGCCATGTCGATAGGCCCGGATCAGGCGTTCGGCGCTGAGATCGCCACCCGCGGCGAGCAGGCCATTGGGCTCGCGCATGGCTTTGCTCAGCGGCGGGAATTCCAGCGAATCGCGGGAGAGCCAGGTCAGCATGGCGGGGGAGGGCGACAGGCAGGCCACGGGCCCGCCCGAAGGCTCAGATATCGTCGAGGAATTTTTCGGCGTCCAGCGCGGCCATGCAGCCGGCGCCTGCCGAAGTGATCGCCTGGCGATAGACGTGGTCGGCCACGTCGCCGGCGGCGAATACGCCCTCAATGCTGGTGGCTGTGGCGTTGCCTTCACCGCCGCCGCGCACGATCAGATAGCCGTCACGCATTTCCAGCTGGCCCCGGAACAGGTCGGTGTTGGGTTTGTGGCCGATGGCGATGAAAACGCCGGCCAGCGGCAGTTCCCTGGTCGTTCCGCTCAGGGTGTCTTTCAGGCGCACGCCGGTCACGCCGCTGGCATCGCCCAGGACCTCGTCCAGCGCATGGTTCCAATGGATGCGGACGTTGCCGTTGGCGGCTTTGTCGAACAGCTTGTCCTGCAGGATCTTCTCCGAGCGCAGCTTGTCGCGACGGTGGACCAGATGGACCTCCTTGGCGATGTTCGACAGATACAGGGCTTCCTCGACGGCGGTGTTGCCACCGCCCACCACGCAGACGACCTGGTTGCGGTAGAAGAAGCCGTCGCAGGTGGCACAAGCGGACACGCCGCGACCAGCGAAGGCTTCCTCGGAAGGCAATCCGAGGTACTGGGCAGAGGCGCCGGTGGAAATGATCAGGGCATCGCAGGTGTAGGTGGCGTTGTCGCCCTTGAGGGTGAACGGACGCTGCTGCAACTCGGCGGTATGGATATGGTCGTAGACGATCTCGGTATCGAAGCGCTCGGCGTGTTTCTGCATGCGCTCCATCAGCGCCGGGCCGGTCAGCCCCTCGACATCGCCGGGCCAGTTGTCGACTTCGGTGGTGGTGGTGAGCTGTCCACCGGGCTGGATTCCGGTGATCACCAGCGGCTTCAGATTGGCCCGGGCGGCGTACACCGCAGCGGTGTAGCCCGCGGGACCGGAGCCCAGAACGATCAGCCGCGAATGCTTGACTTCACCCATAAAAAGACTCCATAAGCCTTTGTCACAAAAGAGAATGCATGCTCCAATTGGGCCGCACGCAAGGGAATGCCAATTATGCTACACCGAAGAATGGGCGAGCGGGGAGCAGCGGTTTTCCGACACCGCGCCCGGGCGGTCGACATGGGCAGCGCCTTGGCAAAGCCGTACAATGGACCGCATTTTCGCCGTCATCGTTAGTTGGCGCGCCCCGAGCGCAGGAAAGACGTGTTTTGAAGAATTCCAGTTCTACCCTCCAAACCCCTCCCTGGCGACAGCAACTGAACTACCGCCTGAAGGAGGGCGCGCTGATCGCCCTGGGTGCGCTTTGCCTGTACCTGTGGATGGCGTTGCTCACTTACGACCAGAACGATCCGGGCTGGTCGCACACCAGCCGCGTGGAGCAGGTGCAGAACGCTGCCGGCCGTGCCGGCGCCTGGTTCGCCGACATCCTGTTCATGGCCCTCGGCTATTTCGCTTACCTGTTCCCCTTGTTGTTGGCGGTGAAGACCTGGCAGGTGTTCCGTAACCGCCACCAGCCCTGGCAGTGGAACGGCTGGCTGTTTTCCTGGCGTCTTATCGGCCTGGTGTTCCTGATTCTCTCCGGCGCTGCGCTGGCGTATATCCACTTCCATTCCACCAACAGCATGCCGGCATCGGCGGGCGGCGCGCTGGGCGAGAGCCTCGGCCAACTGGCCGTCGCCGCGCTGAACGTGCAGGGCAGCACGCTGCTGTTCCTGGCGCTGTTCCTCTTCGGCCTCACCGTATTCGCCGACCTGTCCTGGTTCCGCGTGATGGACATCACCGGCAAGATCACCCTGGATCTGCTGGAGCTGATCCAGAGCGGCATGAACCGCTGGTGGAGCGCCCGCAACAACCGCAAGCAACTGGTCGCCCAGTTGCGCGAGGTGGACGACCGGGTGAATACCGTGGCCGCACCACTGGTGCCCGATCGCCGCGAGCAGGCCAAGGTCAAGGAGCGCCTGATCGAGCGCGAGGAAGCGCTGACCAAGCACATGAGCGAGCGCGAGAAGCGCCAGCCCCCGGTGATCACGCCTCCAGCGCCGGCGAAAGCCGCCGAGCCGAGCAAGCGGGTACTGAAGGAAAAGCAGGCGCCGTTGTTCGTCGACAGCGCCATCGAAGGTTCGCTACCGCCGATTTCGATCCTCGACCGCGCCGAGAAGAAGCAGAAGAGTTTCTCTCCGGAGTCCCTCGAGGCGATGTCGCGGCTGCTGGAAATCAAGCTCAAGGAGTTCGGCGTCGAGGTGATCGTCGAGTCCGTGCATCCGGGGCCGGTGATCACCCGCTTCGAGATTCAGCCCGGCATCGGCGTCAAGGTCAGCCGCATTTCCAACCTGGCCAAGGACCTTGCCCGCTCGCTGGCGGTGATCAGCGTGCGGGTGGTCGAGGTCATTCCGGGCAAGACCACGGTCGGCATAGAGATTCCCAACGAGGATCGCCAGATCGTACGCTTCTCCGAAGTGCTCGAATCCAGCGAGTACGACGACGCCAAGTCGCCGGTCACCCTGGCCCTGGGCCACGACATCGGCGGCAAGCCGATCATCACCGACCTGGCGAAGATGCCGCACCTGCTGGTCGCGGGTACCACCGGCTCCGGTAAATCGGTGGGCGTCAACGCGATGATCCTGTCGATCCTGTTCAAGTCCGGTCCGAAGGACGCACGACTGATCATGATCGACCCGAAGATGCTCGAACTGTCGATCTACGAAGGCATTCCGCACCTGCTGTGTCCGGTGGTCACCGACATGAAGGAGGCGGCCAACGCGCTGCGCTGGAGCGTTGCCGAGATGGAGCGGCGCTACAAGCTGATGTCGAAGATGGGCGTGCGCAACCTGGCCGGCTTCAACCGCAAGGTGAAGGAGGCCGAGGAAGCGGGCACGCCGCTCGCCGATCCGCTGTACAAGCGCGAGAACATGCACGACGAGGCGCCGCTGCTCGAGCACCTGCCGACCATCGTGGTGGTGGTCGACGAGTTCGCCGACATGATGATGATCGTCGGCAAGAAGGTCGAAGAACTGATCGCGCGTATCGCACAGAAGGCGCGGGCTGCAGGCATCCACCTGATCCTCGCCACCCAGCGCCCCTCGGTGGACGTGATCACCGGCCTGATCAAGGCCAACATCCCGACGCGCATGGCGTTCCAGGTGTCGAGCAAGATCGATTCGCGGACCATCATCGACCAGGGCGGCGCGGAGCAATTGCTCGGCCACGGCGACATGCTCTACATGCCGCCGGGCACCAGCCTGCCGATTCGTGTGCACGGCGCCTTCGTGTCCGACGAGGAAGTCCACCGCGTGGTCGAAGCCTGGAAGCTGCGTGGCGCGCCGGATTACAACCAGGACATCCTGGCCAGCGTCGAGGAGGCCGGCAGCGGCTTCGAAGGCGGCAGCGGCGAGGGTGGCGAGGACAGCGAGGACGATCCGCTCTACGACGAGGCGGTCAACTTCGTGCTGGAAAGCCGCCGCGCGTCGATTTCCGCCGTGCAGCGCAAGCTGAAGATCGGCTACAACCGCGCCGCGCGGATGATCGAATCGATGGAAATGGCCGGCGTAGTGACCTCGATGAACACCAATGGCTCGCGCGAAGTGATCGCGCCGGGGCCGACCCGCGACTGACTGATGAGGATTTCCATGCGCCTGTTTCGCGTGCTGTTGCTGTCCCTGCTGGGTTTCGCCGCCATGCCGGCTCACGCCGACCAGGATGCGTCGGTGAAGCGCCTGACCGAACTGCTCCAGCAAGCGCAGACCCTGACCTCGCGCTTCACCCAGCTGACCCTCGACGCCTCCGGCGCCAACCTGCAGGAAACTGCGGGCGAGCTGGCGTTGAAACGCCCGGGGCTGTTCCGCTGGCACACCGACGCGCCGCAGGAGCAACTGCTGGTGTCGAATGGCGAGAAGGTCTGGCTGTACGATCCCGACCTGCAGCAGGTCACCGTGCAGAAGCTCGACCAGCGCCTGACCCACACGCCCGCGCTACTCCTGTCCGGCGACGTCTCGCAGATCAGCGAGAACTTCGAGATCAGCCACAAGGAAGCCGGCGGCGTGGTCGATTTCGTGCTCAAGCCCAAGGCCAAGGACACGCTGTTCGACAACCTGCGCGTGTCCTTCCGCAACGGCACCATCAACGACATGCAGCTGATCGACAGCGTTGGCCAGCGCACCAACATCCTGTTCCTCGGCGTGAAAATGAATCAGCCGATCGACGCCGGGCAATTCGACTTCAAGATTCCCGAAGGCGCCGACGTCATTCAGGAATAAGAGGCTCGCGCGTTTCCCATGGACCTGTTCCGCTCTGACCCGGTAGCCCAGCCGCTGGCTGCGCGTTTACGCGCCGCCACGCTGGACGAGTACGTCGGTCAGGAGCACCTTCTAGCGCGCGGCAAGCCGCTGCGCGAGGCGCTGGAGCAGGGCGTGCTGCACTCGATGATCTTCTGGGGCCCGCCCGGTGTCGGCAAGACCACCCTGGCGCGACTGCTGGCGCAGGTCTCGGAAGCGCATTTCGAGACGATTTCGGCGGTGCTTTCCGGGGTCAAGGAAATTCGCCAGGCGGTCGAGATGGCCAAGCAGCAGGCCGCGCAGTACGGTCGCCGGACCATCCTCTTCGTCGACGAAGTGCACCGTTTCAACAAGAGCCAGCAGGACGCCTTTCTCCCGTACGTGGAGGACGGCACGCTGATCTTCATCGGCGCGACCACGGAGAATCCCTCGTTCGAGCTCAACAACGCGCTGCTCTCGCGGGCGCGGGTCTACGTGCTCAAGAGTCTCGACGAAGCGGCGATGCGCAAGCTGGTGGAGCGTGCGCTGGGTGAGGACAAGGGGCTCGGACAGCGCCACCTGAGCCTGCCCGAGGAAAGCTTCCAGATTCTCCTGGCCGCGGCCGACGGCGATGGTCGCCGGCTGCTCAATTTGCTGGAGAACGCCTCCGACCTCGCCGAGGACGAAGGCGAGATCGGCGTGAGCCTGCTGCAGAGCCTGCTTGGCGACAGCCGGCGGCGCTTCGACAAGGGCGGAGAAGCTTTCTACGACCAGATTTCCGCGCTGCACAAGTCGGTGCGCGGCTCCAACCCGGACGCGGCGCTGTACTGGTTCGCCCGGATGATCGACGGCGGCTGCGACCCGCTGTACCTGGCGCGGCGCGTCGTGCGCATGGCGAGCGAAGAGGTTGGCAATGCCGATCCGCGCGCGCTGACACTGTGCCTCGACGCCTGGAACGTCCAGGAGCGCCTTGGCAGCCCCGAAGGCGAGCTGGCGATCGCCCAGGCGATCGTCTATCTGGCCTGCGCACCGAAGAGCAATGCTGTCTACACCGGCTTCAACGCCGCCATGCGCGATGTCGCCGAGAACGGCTCGCACGAGGTGCCGCTGCACTTGCGCAACGCGCCGACCAAGCTGATGAAGCAGTTGGGCTACGGCGAGGAATACCGCTACGCCCACGACGAGCCGGACGCCTACGCCGCGGGCGAGGACTATTTTCCGGAAGACATGCAGCCGCGCCAGTACTACCAGCCGGTGCCGCGTGGCCTGGAAAGCAAGATCCGCGACAAGCTCGATCACCTCGCGGCACTGGACCGGGCGAGCCCCAGGAAACGGAGAAAGCCATGATCCGCCTGATCATCGCTGTTGCCCTGGGCGGGGCGCTGGGCTCGGTCGCCCGTTTCCTGACCTCTGCCTGGATGACCAGCCACTGGCCGCGTCACTACTTTCTCGGCACCTTCGCGGTGAACATCGTCGGCTGCCTCGCCATCGGCTACCTGTACGGCCTGTTCCTGATCCGCACCGACCTGCCCATCGAGCTGCGCGTTGGCCTCACCGTCGGCGTACTCGGCGGCCTGACCACCTTTTCCTCGTTCAGCATGGAAGTGGTACGGTTGTTCGAGGGCGGCCAGACGGGCCTCGCCATCGGTTACCTGGGCTGCAGCATCCTCGGCGGTTTATTAGCGGTCTGGGCCGGTTTATCCTTCGCACGCCTTTGAATTCCTGTCGCCGGCGACTGCCGGCGTCCTCCTTTAGGTTCCAGCTGAGATTTGCACATGCTCGATTCCAAGTTGATACGCAGCCAACTACACGACGTCGCCGCACGCCTGGCCACGCGTGGCTATTCGTTGGACGTCACGCGTATCGAAGCGCTCGAAGCCCAGCGCAAGAGCGTCCAGACCCGCACCGAACAACTGCAGGCCGAGCGCAATGCCCGTTCCAAGAGCATCGGTCAGGCCAAGCAGCGCGGTGAGGACATCGCGCCGCTGCTGGCCGAGGTCGACCGCATGGGCAGCGAGCTGGACGAGGGCAAGCGCGAGCTGGACGGCATCCAGCAGGAGCTGGACAACCTGCTGCTGGGTATCCCCAACCTTCCGCATGAATCCGTGCCGGTCGGCGCGGACGAGGAGGGCAACGTCGAAGTGCGCCGCTGGGGTACGCCGAAGGTCTTCGATTTCCCGGTGCAGGACCACGTGAGTCTCGGCGAACGCCATGGCTGGCTCGATTTCGAGACGGCCGCCAAGCTTTCCGGCGCGCGCTTCGCCCTGCTGCGCGGGCCGATCGCCCGGCTGCACCGCGCCCTGGCGCAGTTCATGATCAACCTGCACACCGCCGAGCACGGTTACGAGGAGGCCTACACGCCTTATCTGGTGCAAGCCTCGGCACTGCAGGGCACCGGCCAGTTGCCGAAGTTCGAGGAAGACCTGTTCCGCATCGCCCGTGAGGACCAGGCCGACCTGTACCTGATCCCGACGGCCGAAGTCTCGCTGACCAACATCGTCGCCGGACAGATCATCGATCCGAAGCTGCTGCCGCTGAAATTCGTCGCCCACACGCCGTGCTTCCGCAGCGAGGCCGGCGCGTCGGGTCGCGATACCCGCGGGATGATCCGCCAGCACCAGTTCGACAAGGTCGAGATGGTGCAGATCGTCGATCCCGCCACCTCCTACGAGGCGCTGGAGAACCTGACGGCCAACGCCGAGCGCGTCCTGCAGTTGCTCGAACTGCCGTACCGCGTGCTCGCGCTGTGCACCGGCGACATGGGCTTCGGCGCGACCAAGACCTACGACCTGGAAGTCTGGGTGCCGAGCCAGGACAAGTTCCGCGAGATTTCCTCCTGCTCGAACTGCGGTGACTTCCAGGCGCGCCGCATGCAGGCGCGCTATCGCAACCCGGAAACCGGCAAGCCCGAGCTGCTGCACACGCTCAACGGCTCCGGCCTTGCCGTCGGGCGTACGCTGGTGGCGGTGCTGGAGAACTACCAGCAGGCCGACGGTTCGATCCGCGTGCCCGAAGTGCTCAAGCCCTACATGGGCGGTATCGATCTCATCGGTTGATGATTCCGTCGCCGGATACCGCGTATCCGGCGACGCTCCTGACTCGTCGCGTCTTCCTCGCAGGCCGCCATGGACTATCTCCCGCTTTTCCATAACCTCCAGGGCCGTTGCGTGCTGCTCGTCGGCGGTGGCGAGGTGGCGCTGCGCAAGTCGCGCCTGCTCGCCGATGCCGGCGCGGCGCTGCGCGTCGTCGCGCCGGAGATCGTTCCCGAGCTGCTGGCGCTTGCCGGCCAGGGCGCACATCGACGCAGCTACGCGAGCGCCGATCTGCAGGGCGCCTGCCTGGTAATCGCGGCCACCGACGACGAGACGCTGAACGCACGGATATCCAGCGAAGCCAAGGCGCTGGGGATTCCGGTCAACGTGGTGGACGCCCCGGCGTTGTGCAGCGTGATCTTCCCCGCCATCGTCGACCGCTCGCCGCTGATCGTCGCGGTGTCCAGCGGCGGCGACGCCCCGGTGCTGGCGCGGCTGATCCGCGCCCGGATCGAGACCTGGATTCCGGCGCGCTACGGAGAACTCGCCGACCTGGCCAAACGGTTCCGCTCGCGGGTGAAGGCGCTGTTTCCCAACGTCCGCGAACGCCGGGTGTTCTGGGAAGACGTGTTCCAGGGGCCGATCGCCGAACGCATGCTGGCCGGGCAGGGCGATGAAGCCCAGCGTCTGCTGGAAAACCAGTTGGCCGGCGGGCCCAAGCCGGCCGGCGGCGAGGTGTACCTGGTCGGCGCCGGCCCGGGCGATCCCGACCTGCTGACCTTCCGCGCCCTGCGGCTGATGCAGCAGGCCGACGTGGTGCTCTACGACCGACTCGTCGCCCCGGCGATCGTCGAGCTTTGCCGCCGTGATGCCGAGCGCATCTATGTCGGCAAGCGACGCGCCGAGCATGCGGTGACCCAGGAACGCATCAACCAGATGCTCATCGAACTGGCGCAAGAGGGTAAACGGGTGCTTCGCCTCAAGGGTGGCGATCCGTTCATCTTCGGTCGTGGCGGCGAGGAAATCGAAGGCCTGGCGGCGCGCGGCATTCCGTTCCAGGTGGTGCCCGGCATCACCGCCGCCAGCGGCTGTGCGGCCTACGCCGGGATTCCGCTTACCCACCGCGACTACGCCCAGTCGGTGCGATTCGTCACCGGACACCTGAAGGACGACAGCTACAACCTGCCCTGGGCCGATCTGACCTCGCCCGGACAGACGCTGGTGTTCTACATGGGCCTCGTCGGGCTACCGGTGATCTGCGAGCGGCTGATCGCGCACGGGTGCGCATCGAGTACGCCGGCGGCACTGGTACAGCAGGGCACCACCGCCGCACAGCGGGTGTTCACCGGAACGCTTGCGGACCTGCCGGCAGTGGTCGCCGCCCATGAAGTCCATGCGCCGACGCTGATCATCGTCGGCGAGGTGGTCCGCCTGCATGAAAAGCTGGCCTGGTTCGAAGGTGCGGCCGACGCCTGAGGGCGCCGGCCGACTCACGCCTGCCAGACGCCTTTGCCCGGCAACCGTTCGCGGTCGTGCGGGCGCAGGAAGTCCAGTGCGGGGCCGTCTGGAATGATGCCGGTCGGGTTGATGGTCTTGTGACTGGCGTAGTAGTGCCCCTTGATGTGGGTGAAGTCGACGGTTTCGGCGATCCCCGCCCACTGGTAAAGCTCGCGCAGCCAGTTGGACAAATTCGGGTAATCCTCGATGCGCTGGCGGTTGCACTTGAAGTGACCGTGGTAGACAGCGTCGAAGCGAATCATCGTGGTGAACAACCGCAGGTCGGCCTCGGTGAGGTATTCACCGGCCAGGTAGCGGCGCTCGCCCAGCAAGGTGTCGAGGTGGTCGAGTTCACCGAACAACTCGGCGAAGGCTTCCGAATAGGCTTTCTGCGTGGTGGCGAACCCGGCGCGATAGACACCGTTGTTGACCGCCGGATAGATCCGCTCGTTGAGCGCGTCGATTTCCGCCCGCAGCGCCTGCGGATAGAAATCCAGCGTGTTGCCGGTCAGGCCGTCGAAGGCGCTGTTGAACATGCGGATGATCTCGGAGGATTCGTTGCTGACGATCTCCGCGCGCTGTTTGTCCCATAGCAGGGGCACGGTCACCCGGCCGCTGTACTTCGGGTCGTCACGCGTGTAGCGCTGATGCAGGAAGTCCAGGCCGTCCAGCGGGTCGCCGGTGGAGCCGTAGGCCCGATCGAAGGTCCAACCCTGCTCGGCCATCAACCATCCGACGACAGAGACGTCGATCAGTCCGCCGAGGTCCTTGAGCCTGCGCATGATCAGCGTGCGGTGAGCCCAGGGGCAGGCCAGCGAAACGTAGAGGTGATAGCGCCCGGCTTCGGCCGCGAAACCCGGTTTGCCGCTTGGGCCGGCTTCGCCGTCTGCGGTGATCCAGTTGCGACGCTGGGCCATCTCGCGTTTGAAACGGCCGTCCTCGCCGTTCTCGTACCACTGGTCATGCCAGCGCCCGTCGATCAAAAGCCCCATCATCACATCCTCGCCAATTTCAGATTGGAGAGGAGTCTACCGGCATAGGTTCGATCGAATGGCGCAACTTACTGCCCATACGAATCGGCTAAATCGATGGATTGCGGGTTTCCCAGCAGGTTTTCGCCTCGGCGAAGGCCTCGTCGCGCGTGCGACCGAGGGCGCGCAAGCCCAGGGCAATGGTCGCCAGCACCGCCAATTGGCCGTAACTGTCTTCCACTTCGCCCAGCCAGAAGGCCTTCAGATGGGCGGGGTCCAGGCGCTCCGGCTTGACGTGGCGGAGTGCCGACAGCGCCGGCCAATCCTCATCCCAGTTTTCGCCGTTCGCGGTACCGAAGAGGTGCGAGGCGGCGTCGGGGTTGATTTCGATCTCGCCCCCGTCGCCTTTGACCACGATGGAGGTGTCGCCCAGCAGGTGGCTGGCTTCACGGTGAACCGCCTGGTATCCGGGATGAAAGATACTCTGCAAGCCGCACTTGGCGCCCAGCGGGTTGAGCACACGGGCCAGCGAGTGGATCGGCGACCGCAGCCCGAGGATGTTGCGCAGGTCGATCATCCGCTGCAGCTCCGGCATCCAGGCGCCCAGTGGAATGAAGGCGATGGAGTCGCGGTCGAGGCTTTGCGCGACTTCGTCCCAGCTGGCGCAGCAGGGCAGGTCCAGCAGTTCCAGCAGTTGCTCGCTGTACAGGCGCCCGGCGGTGTGCGCGCCAGCGCCATGGATGAGGATGCGCACGCCGTGCCGCGCGAGACACTTGGCAGCCAGGAGGAACCAGGGCAGGTGGCGCTTCTTGCCGGCGTAGGTCGGCCAGTCGAGGTCGAGGGGAATGGCTGGGGGCGCAAGGCGCGCACGCACCGCCTCGGTGAAGCCGGCAAGCTCTTCGGCGCTTTCTTCCTTGTGCCGCAGCAGCATGAGGAAGGCACCGAGCTGGGTATCCTCCACCTTGCCATCGAGCAGGAAGCCCATGGCCTCGCGCGCTTCCTCGCGGGTGAGCCCTCGGGCGCCGCGCTTGCCTTTGCCGAGGATGCGCACGTAATGGGCGAAAGGGTGTTCCGCGGGCGTCACCAGATTCATAGCCTGACTCATAGACAGTTGCTCGGTTTCGGCAACCCGGCGAGCTTGGCCGCGAGTTTCGCCGGGGTGCCCTGGAAGAGATGGTTGAGGTGCAGGCTGTTGCCTTTTTCAGGGCCCAGCTTGAGCGCCACGTACTTGATCAGCGGGCGGGTGGCCGGCGACAGCTGGAATTCGGCATAGAAGGCGCGCAACAGGTCGAGGATTTCCCAGTGTGCGGTCTGCAGCGCCAGCCCTTCGCGCTCGGCCAGGGCGGCGGCAACCGCCGGCGACCAGTCATCCAGGTGAACCAGATAGCCATCCTTGTCCAGGGCGATGCTCCGTCCTTCGACGTCGATGCTTCTCATAGCCAGCCATTCACCTTGTCGAAACGGCCGCACAGCTCGACGAAGCCCGGATAGTCGACGACCGTGCAGTGCGCCGGCGCACTGACCCCGCGCGCGTGCAGGTCTTCGTCGAGGGCGAACAGTGGGAAGCCTTTCGGCAGGGCGGCCAGCTCGCGCGCGGGCAGGCTGTCGCCGCGCAGCGCGTACGTGGCGTCGCCGGTGAGCAGGACGCCGTCGCGGCTGCCGAGCAGGCGCAGGCAGCTGTCGAACCGGTCATCGCCGAAGGGCGAATGGGAAAGCAGATGCAGGGTGGTCATCAGAGCGTCACCAGCAGGTCGAAACGATCGAGCAGGGTGCGCAACGCCCCATCGTCCAGCGGCGTCACCGGCAGGTCGAGCGCCTCCGCGGAGAGGCCGCGGGCGTCGAGGCTGCGCTGATCGACGTACAGTTCGTCGACACCGAACATCGGCAACGCACGCAGGTTGGCGCTCAGGTCCTTCTGCTGGACGGCGGCGGCCTGCTGCGCGGTGGCCAGCTGCAGCACGCCGTTGTCGAGAAACAGCAGCGCGACCGGCAGATCGAACGCACCGCCAGCCAGGGCGATATCCAGGGCCTCACGGGCGCCGCTGCCACTCCAGGGTGACTGCCTGCAGATCAGCAACATCGACTTGGCCATCACGGACCTCCAAAACAGACGAGGCGATCGGCGAGCTGCGCCGCTTCGTGCAACTGTCCCAATCCGGACAGTTCCCAAGGCGCGGCTACGCTTGCGCTGCGCTGGTAACGCTGCGCCTCGCCCTCATCCAGAACGCCACGGCGCAGGGCCGCGGCGATGCAGACGACAGCATCCAGCGCGTGCCGCTCGACCAGTTCCCGCCAGGCGGCCGGCAGGTCGAGTTCGTCCTGCGGGGTTACCGGATTGGTGGACGCGTTGTGCACACCGTCCTGATAGAAGAACAGCCGCACGATCTGATGCCCGCCCGCCAGTGCCGCCTCGGCAAAACGAAGGGCGCGGCGTGACGACGGCGCATGGGGTGGAGCGAACAGGGCGATGGCGAATTTCATGGCACGAACGCGGCTTACGAACAGGCCGCCATGATAGGGTGCTTTGTCGTTCCGTGCAGCGCCCATCGGCATCGGGGAAGCAGATCCGTCAGCCGTCCGGCGTCGGAGCAGGATGTTCCTACGAAGCCGCATGCTGTTCGTCCGGTAATTGCCTGTTACTACGGGACTCTTTCTGGAAATGGCGGTCAGTGACTCTATGAGAAGCCGGGCGCCATTGCCCGACGCATCCTTTCGCAGGTGTTGTTTTGCACAAGTCAGTCCTGGTCGTAGACGACGAGCCCGATATTCTCTCCATGCTGCTGGAGCACCTGGCCGATTGTGGTTATGACGCCTACGGCGCCGGCAACACCGCCCAGGCCATGGATGTGCTCCAGGCACACGACGACATCAACCTGCTCATCTCGGATTTCCGCCTGAACGATGGCACCAACGGCATGATGGTGGCGGAGGCTGCGCTGAAGAAACTTCCGATGATCAAGGTTCTGTTCATCAGCGGTCATCCCTACGAAGTCTGGTCGGCGAAGAACTTCAAGAGCCTGAATGCCCAACTGGTCAGCAAACCCTTCAGGCTTGAGCAGCTGGACGCATCGATTCACCAGCTCGTCGGTTCGGCGGCCTGACCGATTTCATCGATTGTCTGGAGGTGACCATGATCCATTACGTACCGCAGCCTCAGGTGACACGGCTACCGATGTGGCGCGCCGATGAGTCTCCGCTGAACGATCTGGACGAGACCGAAAGCGAGATCGACGAAGACCAGCCATTGCCGGATGAGGTACTGGAAAACCTTACCGAAGAGGCCGATGTCCCCGCGGCAATCCCCGATCCGGGGCCGATGTAGCCAGCCGAGAAGCCCCGCATCCGCGGGCTTCTGTTATGTGCTCTGCAGAGGCTGATGGAAGGTGAAGATAGTGCCGGCCTCGCGGCTGGACGTCACCGTCAGGCTACCGCCATGGGCACGCGCAACTTCGCTGGCGATGTACAGCCCGAGGCCAAGACCGGCTCGCGGAAGATCGCTGAGCGGCCGTGAGTAGGGCAGGAACAGCCGCTCGAGCACGCTGGCCGGAATAGGCTCGCCCTGGTTGCTCACCGAGATGCTGAAGCCTCCCGCATTACGCCCGATATTCACCTCGACCGTTCCATCCTGCGCGCCATGGGCGATGGCGTTGGCGACCAGATTGGAAAGCAGTTGGCCGATCCGCTCGGGGTCGCAGCGAAACCCTTCCAGTCGCTCGATGTTCGCATTGATGACCCGTTCCGAATGAATCCGCTGAATCTCGGCAACCACGTGACGAAGGCTGTCCGCCAGGTTCGGGCACTCTCGCAGCTTCACCGGGATTCCGTCGCCCAAGCGTCCGCGGGCAAAATCGAGGACGTCCTCGACCAACTGCGACGCGCGCTGATTGCTGCTCACGATGTGTTTCACCAGCCGCTCGGTGCGTTCATCCATAGGTTTGCGCATCAGCATTTCCGCACAGGCGTCGATCGCGAACAGCGGATTGCGCAGGTCGTGCCCCAGCACCGCGATGAACTGCTCGCGCAGCTCGGCGTTCTTTCGCTCCAGCAGCAGCGCGGCTTCCGTGCGCTGGAAGCCTTCCTCGGCCTCCAGCTGGATCGCCAGCAACCGTGCGAAGGACGCCATCATCGCGACGATGTGGGGCTCGGAGAGTTTGGCTGGAAGGGGATCGAGCGCGCAGAGGGTGCCGAAGAAGCTGCCGTCGGCGCGAATCACCGGATAAGAGATGTAGCTCTCGAACTTGTACAGGCGCGGGGTGTGATGGGTGCAGTAACGCTCGTCCATGCTCGCGTGATCGATGATCACCGGCTCGCGGGAGCCACGTACCTCGTCGCACAGGGTGGTGGCGATTTCCAGCGTGTCGTTGGCCTCCAGCCCGAAGCCCAGCAGATCCAGCACCGCGCACGCCGTCCAGTCACTCTCGGTGACCCGCGCCACCGCGACGAAACGCAGCCCCGTACTCTCCGCGATGACCTGCAGGATCGCCGGCACCGCGCTGATCCGCCCAATGGCGGATACGTCTGAAGCTATCGAGTGTTGCATGCCGATATCCACTGCGGGCGAAGAGCGCCGTTTCCCGAACAAGTGACGCCATCCCCACTCATCAAGGGGCGATGCGAGCGGCGCGGGAAGGTTGGTTCGGTAAAACCTAAATAAAGAAAAGCCCGCACAGGGCGGGCTAAGAGCCATAACACACAGCAACACAAAGGAGTCATTTGCGTTGAAGGAAAGACTACGCCCGTGAAGGTGAAAGATTCGTGAAGAAAATCAGCTGTCGAGTTGCTGGGTTCGGAAGGTACTTGGACTGCGTCAGCGGCATAGAAGCCGGAGAGAATGGTGCCCGAAGCCGGGGTCGAACCGGCACGGGGTTACCCCCGAGGGATTTTAAGTCCCTTGCGTCTACCGATTTCGCCATTCGGGCGGTAGCGCTACAGCGTGATCGCCTGGCGGCGACGCGCGGAATATATACAGCGAGGCAAGTGCAGGCAAGGTTGCCCAGGCATTTTCCCTCGTGCCGAAATAGGGGGCAGCAGAAATGAAAAAACCCCGTAGATGCTTGATCTACGGGGCTTTCATAATGGAGGCCGATGTCGGAATCGAACCGGCGTACACGGATTTGCAATCCGCTGCATAACCACTCTGCCAACCGGCCTCAAAAACGAAGACGCCGCAAACTGCGGCGTCAACGTCAACAAACTGGAGCGGGAAACGAGACTCGAACTCGCGACCCCGACCTTGGCAAGGTCGTGCTCTACCAACTGAGCTATTCCCGCGTCTTGGTGACGGGCGCCATTCTAGCGATTCGGAACGCCCCGTCAACCCCTTGATTCAAAAAAGTTTATTTCTTTTCAGGGTTGATGCTCAGATGCGGCCATGCGGCGATCAGGTATTGCAGCATCGACCACAGCGTCAGCACCGCGGAGATGATCAGCAGGACGAAACCGAGCAGCACCCAGTTGCTCATTACTGGCGGGTTGGCCAGCAGGATGATCAGCGCGGCCATCTGCGCAGCAGTCTTCCATTTACCCCAGCTGGACACCGCGACATGGGCGCGGGCGCCAAGCTCGGCCATCCATTCGCGCAGGGCGGACACCACGATCTCGCGGCCGATGATGATCGCGGCCGGCAGCGTCAGCCACAGCGTGGCGTGCTCTTCGACCAGCAGCACGAGGGCGACCGCGACCATCAGCTTGTCCGCCACCGGATCGAGAAAGGCGCCGAACGGCGTGCTCTGTTCCAGGCGGCGAGCGAGGTAGCCATCGAACCAGTCGGTGACCGCAGCGATGGCGAATACGCCGCTGGACGCCCAATAGCTCCAGGAGAATGGCAGATAGAAGAAGAGGATGAAGACCGGGATCAGAAGAACGCGCAACACGGTGAGCAAATTTGGAATATTCATCGGCGCGAACTGGCTGCTAAGTGAAGCGGTATTCTACTCGCTGTGCAGGGCTGCATAAATCGACTCGGCGAGCTTTTTGCTGACGCCGGGCGCTTTGGCGATTTCCTCGGCACTGGCGCGGGCCAGCTCCTGCAGGCCGCCGAAGTGCTTGAGCAACTCCCTTCGACGCTTCGGCCCGACGCCCGCGACGTCCTCCAGCGTGGAGGTGCGACGGGTCTTGCCGCGGCGCGCGCGGTGTCCGGTGATGGCGAATCGGTGCGCTTCGTCGCGGATCTGCTGGATCAGGTGCAGGGCAGGTGAATCGCCTGGCAGGGTGAATTCGTGGGCCGCATCGTTCAGGTACAGCGTTTCCAGGCCTGGCTTGCGCGTTACGCCCTTCGCCACGCCGAGCAGGATCAGATCCGGTACCGCCAGCTCCTGGAGCACCTCCTGGGCCATCGTCAGCTGCCCCTTGCCGCCGTCGACCAGCAGCACGTCCGGCAGCTTGCCTTCACCTTCCTTCAACTTGCTGAAGCGCCGGGTCAGTGCCTGGTGCATGGCGGCGTAATCGTCGCCCGCGGTGACGCCTTCGATGTTGTAGCGGCGATAGTCGGACTTCAACGGACCTTCCGGGCCGAACACCACGCAGGACGCTACCGTCGCCTCGCCGCTGGAATGGCTGATGTCGTAGCACTCCAGGCGTTGTGGCGGTTCGTCGAGGCCGAGCGCTTCGGCCAGGGCGTCGAAGCGCGCGCTGAGGTGTTGCCGGTTCGCCAGTCGCGCCGCCAGTGCCTGCTCGGCGTTGGTCACTGCCAGCGCCTGCCAGCGCGCGCGTGTGCCGCGCACCCGGTGGCTGATGTCGAGTTCGCGCCCACGCAGTTCGTGGATCGCCGAGAGCAGCGTCGGGTAATCATCGTGGAGCACGTTGACGATCAGTTCGCTGGGCAGGTCGCGTTCGCTGTTGGTCAGGTAGTACTGGGCAAGGAATGCATAGAGCACCTCGCCGGTGTCTTCCTCGATGGCGACCTGCGGGAAGAAGTTCTTGCTGCCGAGCACTCGCCCTCCGCGCACGCTGATCAGGTGCACGCAGGCGCCGCCGGGGTTGACCATGGCCGCAACCACGTCGACGTCGCCGGTGCCGCCCTCCATGCTCTGCTGGTCCTGCACGCGACGCAGGATGGCGGCCTTGTCGCGCAGCTCGGCGGCCCGTTCGAAGTCCAGCCGCATCGCCGCCTGCTCCATGTTCGCCGACAGCTCGGCAGACAGCGCGTTGCTGCGGCCTTCGAGGAACATCACCGAATGGCGCACGTCCTCGGCATATTCCTCGGGCTCGACCAGGCCCACGCAAGGCCCCTTGCAGCGCTTGATCTGGTACTGCAGGCACGGCCGCGTGCGATTGCGGTAGTAGCTGTCCTCGCATTGCCGGACCAGGAACGCCTTCTGTAGCAGGCCGAGACTCTCGCGAATCGCTCCGGCGCTGGGGTAGGGGCCGAAATAGCGGCCCTTCTGCTTCTTCGCGCCGCGATGGATGCCCAGGCGAGGAAACGCGTCCTCGCTGGAAAGGAAGACGTACGGGTAGGATTTGTCGTCGCGCAGCAGGATGTTGTACGGCGGCCGCCATTCCTTGATCAGCGTCTGCTCCAGCAGCAGCGCCTCGGTTTCGTTGGCGGTGATGGTGGTTTCGATCTGCGCGATGCGCGCCACCAGGGCAGCGGTCTTCGGCGCCAGGCCGACCTTGCGGAAGTAACTGGCCAGGCGCTTCTTGAGGTTCTTCGCCTTGCCGACGTAGAGCAGCTTGGCGTCCGCGTCGAACATGCGGTAAACGCCGGGGCGACCGCTGCAGTGGGCGAGGAAGGCGCTGGGGTCGAACGCGTGCGACATCGTCAATTGATGGTGTCGACCATGCCGTGGCGCACCGCCAGCAGGGCCAATTCCACATCGCTGGTGATCGAGAGCTTCTCGTAGATGCGATAACGGTAGGTGTTCACCGTCTTCGGCGACAGGCAGAGCTTGTCGGAGATGCTCTGCACCTTCTGGCAGTTGGCGATCATCAGCGCGATCTGGATCTCGCGTTCGGAGAGCAGGTCGAACGGCGAACCGTTGACCTGTGGCTGGAACGACTTGAGCGCCAGTTGCTGTGCGATTTGCGGACTGATGTAGCGCTGCCCGGCGAAGACCAGGCGAATGGCCTGGACCATCTCCTCGAGCGCGGCGCCCTTGGTCAGGTAACCGGCGGCACCGGCCTGCAGCAGGCGCGTGGGGAAGGGGTCTTCTTCGCAGATGGTCACCGCGATCACCTTGACGTCCGGCTGGCTGCGCAACAGCTTGCGTGTCGCTTCCAGACCGCCGATACCGGGCATCTTGATGTCCATGAGAACGATGTCAGGCTTGAGTTCGCGAGCTTTCTTCAGCGCCAGCTCGCCGCTGTCGGCCTGACCGATGACTTGCAGACCTTCTATATCTGCGAGCATTCGGGTAATGCCCGTACGTACCAGATCGTGATCGTCGACCACCAGGACCCTAATCAAGCGACACCTCGTTGCACAACGCCGTTTTCACGGCATCGCGTCACCTTAACAAAAAGCCGAAGCGTCACCTAGCGCGGTGCAGGTAACGGGATGACCAGCGGACATAGGAGAGGGAGACGCGGCAGATGAATGGCGGAAGCGCAGAGATTCGAACTCTGGGACCTGTTACAGTCGGCGGTTTTCAAGACCGCTGCCTTAAACCACTCGGCCACACTTCCGCAGGTATTGCGGGCGGCAATAGTACCGGATCGCAACACGCTGTCAAACACTGTGCCTTGGCAGCGGGCGAGCCTTTGTTATGATCCGTTCATCCTTGCCGCAGGACCCATTTTTACAGGAGCGTTGCCATGCAAGATCGTGAATATTCCCTGAACAGTCAGGTGCAAGTCGAACAGGCCGAGGTCGGTCGCGTTCTGCGCAACACCTACGGGCTACTGGCCATGACCCTGGCATTCAGCGGTCTGGTCGCGTTCGTCGCGCAGCAGATGCGCGTGGGCTACCCGAACTTCCTCATTGTGCTGGCAGGTTTCTACGGGCTGTTCTTCCTGACCGTGAAACTCCGCGATTCCGCCTGGGGATTGCTGTCGACCTTCGCCCTGACCGGGTTCATGGGCTACACGCTCGGCCCGATCCTCAACCGCTACATGGGCATGAGCAACGGCGCCGAAGTGATCAGCTCGGCATTCGCCATGACCGCACTGGTGTTCTTCGGCCTGTCGGCCTACGTGCTCACCACCCGCAAGGACATGAGCTTCCTCGCCGGCTTCATCACAGCGGGCTTCTTCGTCCTGCTGGGCGCGATGCTGGTCAGCATGTTCTTCCAGATCAGCGGCCTGCAGCTCGCGATCAGCGCCGGCTTCGTGCTGTTCTCCTCGGCGGCGATCCTGTTGCAGACGAGTGCGATCATCCATGGTGGCGAGCGTAACTACATCATGGCGACCATCAGCCTCTACGTGTCGATCTACAACCTGTTCATCAGCCTGTTGCAGATCTTCGGCATCTTCGGTCGCGACGACTGATCCTGGCCGCGATGAATGAAGCCCGCTTCGGCGGGTTTTTCATGCCTGGAGAAAGGTGCGTAAGACCCTGCAAAATGCATGAGTGTTTCGCGCCGACATTGCAGAATAAATGACGGTACCGCGAGCGACGCTCTCAGCCCCCTGATAAACAAAGGCTTTAAGGGTGAAACGGATTTGGCATGAAGGCTGCTTTAGAGATGCGAGTCCTGGCCCCCCCCTTCGGAGTAGAACAATGACCATCTCCCTGCAGCCAATCATTTCCGCCTTTCCCGACTACACCGTAACCGCTACCCAGCGCCCGGATGGCAGCCAGTTGCTGTCGCTGGAGAAGGACGGCGTGCAGGTCACTCGGGTGATTCCTTCGCCCCAGTTGAGTGCTCCGGTTCGTGTGGAATGGCTCCTCAGCGCGATTCGCCGCGACATCGCCCAGGCCGGTGGCGTGGTCGCCGAAATCGCCGCCATGCAATCCCAGCGTCAGGCGATCGCCCAGCATCCCTGAAAACTGGAATTGACCGGAAAACGGCCCGATAGCGTCAGTCGCTGTCGGGCCGTTGCGTTTCCGGGCTCGAAGGCGGGGAGGTGTTCGACCCGCCCGTGCGCTCCATCAGCCATTGCAGGCGCACCTGCAGTTGCGCGGCGAAATGGCGAGCAGCATGCTCGTCCTGGAAGGTCAGGCAGCGTCGTCCGGCGCGGACCTGCCACCGCCGTTGGCCATGTTCCTCACGTACCTCGATGCGAACCACCATGAGCGGATTCCGATTCCCTGTCGCGCAGCAGATGGCGCGATGGGCGGAAGACTACGCGATCCGAACAGCGGGTTGAATCGGTCGCGCCTCAGTAAACCCAGACTTCCACACGACGGTTCTTGATACGTCCCTCGTCTGCACTGTTGGCGGCCACCGGCATCTCGTCACCGAGGCCGGTGACGTCGCGGAAGATCACGCCTGCCTTCGACAGTTCGCGGCGCACCGCCATGGCGCGCAGTTTGGACAGCAGCGAGGCGCGTTGCGGGTCGACCTTGTCGTCCGCGAAGCCGACCAGCACCGTGCGTTTGTAGAGTTTGTCGTTCTGTCGCAGGTAGTCGGTAACGCGATCGATGTCCCGCTGGGCCTTGTTGTCCAGCCGGGCACTGCCGTGCTGGAAACGGAAATTCACCGACAGGCGCTGGGCCTCGCTGGCCAGCTGGAAATACTCCGCAGGCATGGCCGGCGCGGCGGCGACCTGCATGGCACGCACGTCCTGGGCGACGAACCCTACCTTAGCGACAATCGCCTGCCCCGCGGCGCTGTGGGCGAAGGCGACCAGCGCCAGCACCCAGGGGTTGTTCTCCTCCGGGGCGTTGTAAAGGAACAACCGACGCGAGAGCGGATAGTCCTCGGTGGCGATCAGGCTGACCGAGGGTTCCATGGCTTGCGACTCTCCGGCGGAAATCGCCAGCGTCTTGGCCCTGCCCACCGAGGCCAGCCCGGCGAAACCGATGCCCTGCGGATCATCGGCGACGGTCTCGGAGAGCTGGTCGCTGGATTCGAAACGCGCGGCGTCCGGCGCCAGGGCCTTGCCGCTGGCGACCAGCACCAGTTCCTTGAAGGTATCGAAGGTGCCGGACTTGTCGTCCCGCGCATACAGATGGATCGCTCCGGCCTTGCCACCGAGGGCCGCCCAGTCACGAATCTCGCCGGCGAACACCTTCGCCAGTTGCTCGCTGGTCAAGCTTTTCAGACCGTTGTCGGGATGTACGAGGATCGCCAAGCCGTCGATACCGATCACCTGTTCCGCGGAGCGGCTGCGCAGGTCGCCCAGTTCGGCGAGTGCGGCGACTTCGCTGTCCTTGATCGGTCGGGACGAGGCTGCCAGCTCGGCGCGGCCTTGTTGAAGGGCGACGAACCCCGTGCTGGAACCGTGGGCGGCGATGTCCACGTGCACTTCGCGGCCCTCGGCAGTGCGCGCCGATATGCGCTGCTCGTTATCCGCCGGGCCGGGCTGGCTGCGCACCATGAGCAGACCCTGCTGGCGCATCAGCCCTTCGACCAGCGCCGGCGCCAGGCGCGCACCGATGGTATTGGAGCCCTGGATGCGCAGGAGCGGGGCGTTGCCCTCGGGGATCGGCAAGGCAGCGAACACCGACCAGGGCAGGGCGTAGCAGACGAAGCCGAGGATCAGCATGCCGAGCACGCGGCTCCAGGTATCGGCTTCGTGATCGGACACGTTGGACATGCGGCAGGCACCTGTTGGAGAGGAGGTGCCGGCAGACTAAGTCAGTTGCATGTCGCCCATATGACAGCCGAAAAAAACCGGTCAGCTCAGTTCGAGCCACACCGGCGCGTGGTCGGAAGGCTTCTCCATCGCGCGCAACTCATAGTCGACGCCGGTGGCGAGGATGCGCTCCTGCAGCGGCCTGGAGGCCATGATCAGGTCGATGCGCAGGCCGCGCTTGGGCTCGTCCTCGAAGCCGCGACTGCGGTAGTCGAACCAGCTGAAGCGGTCTTCCACGGTCGGATTCTGCAACCGGAAGGTATCCGCCAGCCCCCAGCTCTTGAGCTTCTCGAGCCACTCGCGCTCCTCGGGCAGGAAGCTGCACTTGCCGGTACGCAACCAGCGCCTGGCGTTGTCGGCACCGATGCCGATGTCGCAATCCTGCGGCGAGATGTTGAAGTCGCCCATCACCAACAGGCGATGCTCGGGCTGAAAGCGTTCCTCGAGCAGGCGCTGCAGGTCGGCATAGAAACGCGTCTTGGCCGGGAACTTCACCGGATGATCGCGGCTTTCGCCCTGGGGGAAGTAACCATTGAACACATGGACCGGTTGGCCGTCGCCGTCGGCGAAGGTGCCGCCGATCCAGCGCCGCTGGGATTCCTCGTCATCGCCGGGGAATCCCTTGAACACTTCCAGCGGCTTCGCCAGGGACATCAGTGCAACGCCGTAATGACCTTTCTGCCCGTGGAAATGCACGTGGTAACCCAGCGCCTCGACTTCGGCGAAAGGGAACTGGTCGTCGGAGACCTTGGTTTCCTGCAGGCCGATGATGTCCGGGCGATGTTTTTCGACCAGTGCCGCCAGTTGGTGAGGACGTGCGCGCAGGCCGTTGATATTGAAGGAAACGACTTTCATCGCGGGACTCCTGGGAAAACCCCGATGCTAGCCCATCCGGCGCCGCGCCAGCCAGCGCTGGCGGCCCGCCCATGGCGCTGCTAACGTCAGCGAAGACCCATAACCATAACTAGAGAGGTCGATCGCCATGCCCGCAACCCAACCCGCCGCGCCCGCCACGACGCGCTTCCTCGACAGCGGCTATGCGCGGGAGGCGCGCTCGCTGCTGTACCAGGCCTATCGCCACGAACCCACCTTCGCCTACCTGTTCGAAGCCGAGCGCCCTGGCTACGACCATCGCGTGCGCGCCACCGTTCGCGAACTGGTGAACCAGCATTTCAGCGAGGACCTGCCGGCGATCGGCCTGCTGGTGGAGGACAGGCTGATCGGTGTCGCGCTGATCGCGCCGCCGCAACGCCGGCTGGAGATCACCGAGAGCTGGGTGTGGCGCATGCGCATGCTGCTGACCACCGGATTGCGCTGCACCCAGCGTTACCTCGACTACCACGCGGCCGTGCTGGCCTGCCTGCCGCCCGGCCCGTTCCACGTCTTGCCGCTGATCGGCATCCATCCGCGCTGCCAGGGCCTGCACTACGGCGAGCAGATGCTCGAGGCCGTGCACGCCTGGTGCGCCGGGGACAGCGCGTCGCAAGGCGTGGTACTGGATACCGGCAACACCCGCTATCTGGAGTTCTATCGGCGCCAGGGTTACCAGGAGATCGGCGAAGTGGCGATCGGGCCGATTCGCGAGCACGTTTTCCTTCATGCGAACGCTCCGGTCGCTGCGCACGACGCCCCCCCGGATCTCCCGGCAGGGGAAAATCTTCGATAATTCGAGGGGTTAGCGCGACCAAGGGTTGCCGGATCGAGCCCGCTTGCATGGTAGCATGCCGGCCCATGATGTCCCGATCCAGCTTCAGCTTCTGCCTATCGTTCTGTTCGCTGCTCAGCACTTTGGTGCTGGCGCAGGAGCAGCTGGACGTGCGCGTGCAGCCGAACAACGCGAAGCTTCGCGGCAATATCCAGGGCTATGTCGGCAGCCTGGAAGGCCGTGACCGGCAGGCGCTGGAACAGCTCACGCGGGTTGCCGAAACCCAGGCACAGCAGGCCGCGCAAGCCCTTGGCTACTACAACGCGCAGATCGACAGCGAAGTCGACCAACGCCAGCCGCCGCGCCTGGTGCTCACCGTGCATCCGGGCGAGCCGGTGCGGCTGCGCAACGTCACCGTCCGCGTCGAAGGTCCGGCCGCGCAGCTGGCCAGCTTTCGCTTGCCCGACCGCGAGATGCTCAAGCCTGGCGCGATACTCGACCACGGCCATTACGAAGACGCGAAGAAGCTCATCGAAAACCAGGCGTCGCGCTTCGGCTTCTTCAGCGGCCGGTTCATCCGGCAGAAGCTGCTGATCGACCCGCGCGAGGGCTTCGCCGATATCGAACTGATCTACGACAGCGGCCCGCGTTACCGGCTCGGCGCGGTCAAGTTCGGCGGCGATGCGCCGCTATCCGAGGACCTGTTGCAACGCCTGGTGCCGTTCAAACGAGGCGATCCCTACGACTCCGAATTGATCGCCGAGCTGAACCAGGCGCTGCAGACCAGCGGCTATTTCGATGCCGTGCGCGTCGACGCCGCGCCCGAGCAGGCACGCGACGAGCAAATCCCGGTGGATGTACGCCTGACCACGCGCAAGCCGCGCACCTTCGGCATCGGTCTCGGCTACTCCACCGACGTCGGCCCGCGCGGCAAGGTCAACTGGACGCGTCATTGGGTGAACCCGCAGGGCCACAGCTACGGCGCAGAACTGGAGCTTTCGGCGCCGCGGCAGAACGTAGGCCTGTGGTACGACATTCCGGGCCAGGCGCCCCTGACCGACAAACTGCGCCTCGCCGCCGGCTATCAGTACGAGGAATTGGCCGACACCGACTCGCTGAGCCGCCTGCTCACAATCGGCCCGGAATGGCACAGCCTGCGACCGAGCGGCTGGACGCGCGTGCTCTCGGTGAAGTGGCAGCGCGAGGAATATCGCCTGGGTGACGACTCCGGGTTGAGCACGCTGCTGATGCCTGGCGCCAGCTACTCGCTGTTGCGCAGCAACAACCGGCTCGACCCCAGCCACGGCTATCGCCTGCAGTTCGACGTATCGGCGGCCAAGGACGGCCTGCTGTCGGACGCCGACCTGGTGCATGTCGAAGGGGCGATCAAGGGCCTGACCACGCTGGCGGACAAGCACCGCTTCCTCGGGCGTCTGCAACTGGGCGGCAACTACACCGACGAATACAAGGCGATTCCGCCGTCGCTGCGCTTCTTCGCCGGTGGCGACCAGACCGTGCGCGGCTACGACTACCAGATGCTCTCGCCGGAAAACTCCGACGGCGACCGCATCGGCGGTCGCTACATGATCGCCGGCAGCCTCGAGTATCAGTACGCGATCGCCGATCGCTGGCGCATCGCGACCTTCGTCGACCAGGGCAACGCGTTCTCATCGCTTGAGCTGCCGTCGCTGAAGACCGGCGTCGGCTTCGGCGTGCGCTGGGTCTCGCCGGTGGGGCCGTTGCGCGTCGACCTCGCGCATCCGCTGGACGGCGACGGCGGCGTACGCCTGCACTTTTCCATGGGCCCCGAACTGTGAAGCGCATCGCCTGGGGAGTGCTCGCCCTGGTACTGCTGCTGGTGCTGGGCCTGACGCTGCTGCTCGGCAGCCAGGCCGGCAGCCGCTGGGCGCTGGCGCAGGTGCCGGGCTTGCAGCTGCAGGGCTTCGACGGCCGGCTCGGCGGCGCCTGGCGCGCCGAGCGGCTGGTCTGGACGCAGGGCGATCGACGCGTCGAGCTGGTCGCGCCGCAGCTGGACTGGTCGCCGGGCTGCCTGCTGCGCCTGACGTTGTGCCTGGACCGCGTGGTCGCCGAGCAGGTGATCCTCGCCTTGCCGCCGTCCACAGACGACGAAGAAGGCCCGGGTGGACTGCCGGATATCGGCCTGCCGCTGTCCCTGCGTCTGGGCGAGGTTCAGATCGGCAGCCTGCTGCTGGACGGACAGGAAGAATTGCGCGGCCTGCGCATGGCCGGGCAATGGACCGGCGAGGGCCTGCGCATCGACTCGCTGAGCGTGCAGCGCGATGCACTTTCCCTGCACCTGCAAGGCCTGCTCACGCCCACCGGCGACTGGCCGCTGAAGGCCGAGGGTTCGCTGTCGCTGCCGGCACCGGGGGAGCAGCCGTGGACGCTGGCGATCACCGTCGATGGCGACCTGCAACGCGAACTGAGCCTGCACGCCGACAGCAGTGGCTACCTGCAGGGCCGGCTGGACGGCCGGGTGAGCCCGCTGGCCGAGCATCTTCCGGCCCGACTGCGGCTGGTGGTGCCGCGCTTCAAGGCCACCGCCGAGTTGCCGGATACCTTGACCCTCGAGGAGCTGGAGCTGACCGCCGAAGGCGATCTGTCCGACGGTTATCGGGTGCTCGGCAACGCCCAACTGGCGGCTCAGGAACAGCCGATCAACCTTGGCCTCAACGGCCATGTCACCGCCGAGGGCGCGCGTATCGAGGCGCTCGACCTCACGGCGAGCGCGGAGCAGCGTCTGGCGCTGACGGGCGAGCTGGACTGGCGCGAAGGGCTGATCGCCGATGCGCACATCGACTGGCAGGATTTTCCCTGGCGCCGGCTGTATGCCGAGATCGACGAACCGCCGGTCGCGCTGAAGACCTTCAAGGGCGATCTGCATTACGACAACGGCAGTTACCTGGGCAACTTCGCCGCCGACCTGCAGGGGCCGGCGGGGCCTTTCAGCCTCAGCAGCCCGCTGAGCGGCGACCTCGAACAGCTGAATTTGCCTTCACTGCGCCTGGTGGCCGGGCAGGGCAACGCCGAAGGGCAGTTGAACCTCGGCTTCGCCGATGGCATCGCCTGGAAGGCGGCGCTGCAGCTCGACCGGTTCGATCCGTCCTACTGGCTCGCCGAGCTGCCCGGTAGCCTGGCCGGTCCGCTGCGCAGCGAAGGCAGCCTGACGAATGGCGAACTGGCACTGAACGCCGACCTGCGACTGGACGGCCGGCTACGCGGACAGACGACCCGGCTGCAACTCGCCGCAGAGGGCGCCGGCGAGCGCTGGAACCTGGCCAACCTCGACCTGCGCGTGGGCGACAACCAGATGCGGGGCAAGGGTCAGCTGGATCAACGCTTGCAGGGGCAACTTGCGCTCGATCTGCCGCGTCTGGGCCAGCTGTGGCCCGAGCTGCAGGGCGCGCTGAACGGCACGTTGAACCTGGCCGGCAGCCTCGCGGCACCGCAGGGCCAGTTGGCGCTGAAAGGCCAGAAGTTGGCGTTCGGCGAGCGCCGCCTGGCCGCGCTGGATCTGGCGGCCACGCTGGATGCGGCGCAGCGCGGCACGCTGACGCTGAACGCCCGCGATATCCACGCTGGCGACACCGCGCTGGGCGATCTGCGCCTGACCGGGCAGGGCGATCGCAAGGATCAGCGCCTCGACCTGAGCCTGGTCGGTCCGCTGCTGCGTACCGCGCTTGGCCTGTCCGGGCGCCTGGATGGCGATGGGACGAAGGGTTGGCACTGGCGCGGCCAGCTCGGCAAAGGCGAAGTCGCCGCCGGCGGCCAGACCTGGACGCTGCGCACGCCCGCACGCCTGGAGCGCCGCGCCGATGGCCGCCTGGAGCTGGGCGCGCACTGCTGGGCCTATGGCGACGCCAGCCTGTGCGGCGAGGAACAGCGGCTGATGCCGGAACTCAGACTGCGCTATCACCTGCGCAATTTCGCCCTCGACGGGCTGGCGCAGTTCCTCCCCGAAGACTTCGCCTGGAAGGGCAAGCTGAACGCTGACCTGCTGCTCGACCTGCCGGCTGCCGGCCCCAGCGGCCACATCCTCGTCGACGCCGGCAATGGCACCCTGCGCGTGCGCGATGGCGACGACTGGGTGGACTTTCCCTACCGGCAGCTGAGCCTGGACAGCCAACTGCAACCCAGCCGGGTAGACACCCAGGTGAGTTTTGCCGGCGGGCCCTTGGGCGAGCTTTCGCTGCACGCACGCATCGACCCTCGGGCGGCAAACAAACCGCTGCGCGGAGAGTTCGCCCTCAGTGGCCTCGACCTGTCGGTGGCGCGGCCGTTCGTGCCCATGGTCGAGCGCCTGGAAGGCTATCTGGACGGTTCCGGCACCTTGTCCGGCGATCTGCAGGAGCCACGCATCGACGGTCGCCTGCAACTGCGCGGCGGCCACGTGTCCGGGGCGGAACTGCCGACGCGCCTGGAAAATCTCCAGGTCCAGGCGCTGATCGCCGGCGAGAACCTGCAGCTCAGTGGCGACTGGAGTGCCGGGCGCGAAGGGCAGGGCAGCATCAGCGGATCACTGGACTGGAGCCGCGCGCTGGACCTCGACCTGCGCATTCGGGGCGATCGTCTACCGGTATCGGTGGCGCCCTATGCCGATCTGGAAGTGGCGCCCGACCTGCAGGTCGCCTTCGATGGCGAGCAACTGGCGCTCAGCGGCAAGGTGCGGGTGCCCCGCGGCAGCATCATCGTTCGCGAGCTGCCACCGTCCACCGTGAAGGTCTCGGCGGACGCCGAAATCGTCGGCGCGGAGGCGCCGGTCAAGGGCGCCTCGCCGGCGCTGCGGATGAACGTCGACGTGGCGGTCGGCGAAGACAAGCTGACCTTCAGCGGCTTTGGCCTGAATGCCGAGCTGGCGGGGCAGATCCACGTTGGCGATAACCTCGATACCCGTGGCGAGCTGAGCCTGAACAAGGGCCGCTACCGCGCCTACGGCCAGCGCCTGACCATCCGCCGCGCGCGCCTGCTGTTCACCGGGCCGATCGACCAGCCCTATCTCGACGTGGAGGCGGTGCGCGTGGTCGACGATGTCACCGCCGGCATCCGTCTCACCGGCAGTGCCTCGGCGCCGCGCAGCGAGGTGTTCTCCGAACCGGCGATGAGCCAGGAGCAGGCGCTGTCCTACCTGGTGCTCGGGCGTCCGCTGGGCGGTGACAGTGGCGACAGCAACATGCTCGCCGAAGCCGCGCTCGGCCTGGGCCTGGCGCAGAGCGCCTCGATTACCGGCGGCCTGGCGCGCAACCTCGGCATCGAGAACTTCCAGCTCGACACCGAAGGCACCGGCAACACCACCAGCGTGGTGGCCAGCGGCAGCCTCACCGATCGCCTCAGCCTGCGCTACGGCGTCGGCGTGTTCGAGCCGGCGAATACCGTGGCGCTGCGTTACGAACTGACCAGGCGGCTGTACCTCGAAGTCGCCAGTGGCCTGGCCAGCTCGCTGGACCTGTTCTACAAGCGCGATTTCTGATTGGACACGTGCGTCCGGGACGCCCATCTAAACGTCGAGCATCTTCATCACCTGTTCCGGATAGCGCCCGCCGGCCACCGCATCGGCCGGGAAGATCGCGTCGATCTGCGCCCGTTCGGCCGCGCTCAGCACGACGTCCAGCGCGCCCACGTTTTCTTCCAGGTATTTGCGCCGCTTGGTGCCGGGAATCGGGATGAGGTCGTCGCCCTGGGCCAGGACCCAGGCCAGGGCCAGTTGCGAGGGCGTCACGCCCCGGGCTTCGGCCAACGCCTTCACCTTCTCCACCAGCAGCAGGTTGCGGGCGAAATTCTCGCCCTGGAAGCGTGGGCTGAAGCGCCGGTAATCGTCTTCGGCGAAGTCCTCAGGCGAGGTCAAGGCGCCGGTGAGGAAGCCCCGTCCCAGTGGACTGTAGGGCACGAAAGCGATGCCCAGGCGCCGACAGGCCGCCAGCGCGCCGTTGCTTTCCGGGTCGCGCGTCCACAGCGAGTACTCGCTTTGCAGCGCGCTGATCGGGTGCACGGCATGGGCGCGCTCCAGGGTCGCCGCCGACGCCTCGCTGAGGCCCAGGTAGCGCACCTTGCCTTCCTTCACCAGCGCGGCCATCGCGCCCACGGTTTCCTCGATCGGCACCTGCGGATCGATACGGTGCTGGTAGTAGAGGTCGAGGTGGTCGACGCGCAAACGCTTGAGGCTGCCTTCGATGGAGGAGCGCACGTACTCCGGGCGCCCGCTGACACCGCGCAGCGCCGGGTTGGCCGGGTCGCGGAGGATGCCGAACTTGCTGGCGAGGAACACCTGGTCGCGTTTGCCGCGAATTGCCTTGCCGATCAGTTCCTCGTTGCTGAACGGCCCATACATGTCGGCGGTGTCGAGCAGGCTGACGCCCAGTTCCAGCGCGCGGTGCAGGGTGGCGACGGATTCCGCTTCGTCGCGTCCGGCGCCGTAGAAATCGCTCATACCCATGCAGCCGAGACCGATGGCGGAAACCTGCGGGCCGTCGTGGCCCAGTTGGCGAGTCTTCATCGAGGGGTTCTCCGTGGGAAATGTCGGTCCAGTGTCTGCCTCACTCCTGGCTGGATAAACCTGCCGAAAACGTATTCACTATTCGTAATTTCTACATAGTGGATGGGTAATGGACCGCTTTCTCGCCATGCAGCTGTTCACTCGTATCGTCGAGATGGGCGCCTTCGGCCGTGCCGGCGAAAGCCTCGGGCTGGCTCCGGCCTCCAGCAGCCAACTGATCAGGCAACTGGAGAGCCACCTCGGCGTGCAACTGCTGCAGCGCACCACCCGCCAGGTCAGCCCGACCGTGGATGGCGCCGAGTTCTACGAGCGCTGCGTGCGCCTGCTGGCGGATCTGGACGACGCCGAGGGCTCGTTTTCCGAGGCGCGGCGCAACCCCCGAGGCAAGCTGCGCATCGACCTGTCGCACTCGCTGGCGCGGCTGGTGGTGATCCCGCGACTCCCGGTGTTCTGCAGCCGCTACCCGCAGATCGAGCTGGAAGTGGGCACCTCGGACCGCACCCTCGACCTGATCCGCGAAGGCGTCGACTGCGTGCTGCGCGGCGGTGCGCCGCTGGACCCCGGGCTGGTGGCGCGACCGGTGACGCAACTGACGCAAATCACCTGCGCCAGCCCGGCGTACCTCGCCACCCAGGGCGTGCCGCGCACGCTGGCGCAGCTCGACGGCCATCGCGCCATCGACTTCATCGGCTCCAGCGGACAGCGCTTCGAGCTGGAGTTCCAGATCGCCGGCGCAACGCAGACGCGGCGCTTGCCGACGCAGATCGCGGTGAACGGAGCGGATGCCTATGTCGCTGCCTGCGAAGCAGGATTGGGCCTTATCCAGGTGCCGGTCTACCACGTCACCGAACAACTGCGCGCCGGCAGCCTGGTGGAAGTCCTCGCCGACTGCCGCCCGCCGGTGTACCCGCTGAGCGTGGTCTACCCGCCGCATCGCCAGCTGTCGCGGCGGGTGAGGGTGTTCGTCGACTGGCTGGTGGAGCTGTTCGAGCAGCCCGACTGGATGGCAGGGCCTGACCGCTGACGGCTGAAAACAGGCGAAAGCGGACGCTTTCCCGGCAGCGCGACCTGCCACATTCTCGCGCGGGCATGATTTACTGAACGCTCCATCCTCCCCACAAGAAGGAAACCTCCCATGCCTCAAGTGACCCGCCGCGGCAGCCCCGTGGACATCGACGGCGAACTGCCGAAGGTCGGCCAGGCCGCGCCCGCATTCAGCCTGGTCAATGGCGACCTCGCCGACGTGACCCTCGAAGCCTTCGCAGGCAAACGCAAGGTGCTGAACATCTTCCCCAGCGTCGATACGCCTACCTGCGCCACCTCGGTACGCAAGTTCAACGCCGAGGCCAGCAAGCTGAACAACACCGTGGTGCTGTGCATCTCCGCCGACCTGCCGTTCGCGCAGAAGCGCTTCTGCGGCGCCGAAGGGCTGGAGAACGTGGTCAACCTGTCGACCCTGCGCGGCCAGGCGTTCCTCCGCGACTACGGCGTCGCCATCGCCAGCGGTCCGATGGCGGGCCTCGCGACTCGCGCGGTGGTGGTGCTGGATGAGAACGACCAGGTGCTGCACAGCGAGCTGGTTCCGGAGATCGGCCAGGAGCCGAACTACCAGGCGGCCATCGGCGTGCTTGCCTGATCCGCCGAAAGCTGACCGAACGGTCCGCTGCGGCGGGCCGTTTTTTGTTTGTGCCTCATACACTTGGAGAGGTAAGTAAAGGGTAAATAGGCGGTAAAGAGCCTTTGCATCGGGGGCAACAGTCCTTATCGTTCAGGCTCCTTCAAATTCCGAATCCTATTCATGTCCGAGCAAACGCCGCCTCCCGCGTTTTACCGTCGCCCGCGCGCCTGGCTGATCGGTATCGTCGTCCTCCTGCTGCTGGCCGCCGTGGCCTGGAAATTCTGGCCCGCCAGCTCCACGTCTACCGACGCGGCGCAGCACACCAGCCGCCGGGGCCCCGGCGGTGCCGGCGTCGGCCGCGGTCCCGGCGGCATGGGAGGTCCGGGCGGCGGGCTGTTCAACAACGAGCCGACCCCGGTACGCGTGGCTGCCGCCCGGCAGGGTGACTTTCCCGTCTACTACAAGGCGCTCGGCACCGTTACCGCGCTGAACACGGTGAGCGTGCGCGGCCGAGTCGATGGCGAACTGGTCAAGGTGGCGTTCGAGGAAGGGCAGAAGGTCAAGGCAGGCGACCTGCTGGCGGTGATCGACCCACGCACCTACCAGATCGCCCTGCAGCAGGCCCAGGGCACCCTGGCGGAAAACCAGGCGCAGCTGAAGAACGCGCAGATCGACTACGACCGTTACCGCGGGCTGTATGCCGAAGACAGCATCGCCAAGCAGACGCTGGACACCCAGGAAGCGCTGGTCAATCAGTACAAAGGCACGCTGCAGGGCAACCAGGCGGCGGTCAACCAGGCCAAGCTGAACCTCGATTTCACCAACGTGCGCGCGCCCATCTCCGGGCGCCTGGGCCTGCGCCAGGTTGACGTCGGCAACCTGGTCGGCTCCAGCGACACCACCGCGCTGGTGACCATCACTCAGACGCAGCCGATCAGCGTCGCCTTCACCCTGCCGGAAAACGAGCTGCCCACGGTGGTCCAGCGCTTCCGCGCCGGCGAGAAGCTCCGCGTCGAGGCCTGGGACCGCGCCGAAACCCGCCTGCAGGCCGAAGGCGTGCTGCAGAGCCTGGACAACCAGATCGACACCACCACCGGCACCCTGAAGTTCAAGGCGCGCTTCGGCAACGACCAGGAAACCCTGTTCCCCAACCAGTTCGTCAACGTGCGGGTACTCGCCGACACGCTGCGCAACGTGGTTCTGGTGCCGACCCCGGCGGTGCAGTTCGGCAATGCCGGCTCCTTCGCCTACGTCATGGACGGCGACGACAAGGTCACCATCCGCACGCTCAAGGTCGGCCCCAACGACGGTGCCAATACGGTGATCCTCGAAGGCCTGGCCAGCGGCGACCGTGTCGTACTGGAGGGTACCGACCGCCTGCGCGAAGGCAGCAAGGTGCTGGTGGTGCATGACAGCGACGCCATGCCGACCTCACCCAGCGAGCAACTGCAGGGCTCGCCGAAAGCCCCTGCGGGCGCTCCCGACGCGGCGGCGAAAGACGCCCGATGAACGTCTCGCGGCTGTTCATACTGCGTCCGGTTGCCACCACGCTGAGCATGCTGGCGATCCTCCTCGCCGGGCTGATCGCCTATCGCATGCTGCCGGTGTCGGCGTTGCCGCAGGTGGACTACCCGACCATCCGCGTCCTCACGCTGTACCCCGGCGCCAGCCCGGACGTGATGACCAGCGCGGTCACCGCGCCGCTGGAGCGCCAGTTCGGGCAGATGCCGGGGCTCGCGCAGATGTCCTCGACCAGCTCCGGCGGCGCCTCGGTGATCACCCTGCGTTTCAGCCTGGCGATGGACCTGGATGTCGCCGAGCAGGAAGTGCAGGCGGCGATCAACTCCGCCAGCAACCTGCTGCCCAACGACCTGCCGGCGCCGCCGGTGTATAACAAGGTCAACCCGGCCGACACCCCGGTGCTTACCGTGGCGGTCAGCTCCAAGACCATGCCGTTGCCCAAGCTGCACGACCTGGTCGACACGCGCATGGCGCAGAAGCTCTCCCAGGTGAACGGCGTCGGCATGGTCAGCCTGGCCGGCGGCCAGCGCCAGGCAGTGCGGGTGAAGGTCAACGCGCAGGCGCTGGCCGCCGCTGGGCTGAACCTGTCCGACGTGCGCACGCTGATCACCTCGTCCAACGTCAACCAGCCGAAGGGCAACTTCGACGGCCCCACGCGCACCTCGATGCTCGATGCCAACGACCAGCTGCGCTCGCCCGAGGAGTACGCCAACCTGATCCTCGGCTACAACGCCGGCGCCGCGCTGCGCCTGCGCGACGTGGCGGAGGTCGTCAGTGGCGCTGAAAACGAGCGCCTCGCCGCCTGGGCCAACCAGAACCAGGCCGTGCTGATCAACATCCAGCGCCAGCCCGGCGCCAACGTCATCCAGGTGGTCGACCGGATCAAGGCGCTGCTGCCGGCGATCACCTCGACCCTGCCTTCGGGGCTCGACGTCACCGTGCTCACCGACCGCACGCAGACCGTGCGCACGGCGGTCAGGGACGTGCAGCACGAGCTGCTGCTGTCCATCGCACTGGTGGTGATGGTCACCTTCCTGTTCCTGCGGCGCTTCTCGGCGACCATCATTCCGTCGATCGCTGTGCCGCTGTCGCTGGTCGGCACCTTCGGCGTGATGTACCTCGCCGGTTTCTCGGTGAACAACCTGACGCTGATGGCGCTGACCATCGCCACCGGTTTCGTGGTGGACGACGCCATCGTCATGCTGGAGAACATCGCGCGATTCGTGGAGGAGGGCGACTCGCCCCTGCAGGCGGCGCTGAAGGGCGCGCGGCAGATCGGTTTCACCCTGATCTCGCTGACCTTCTCGCTGATCGCCGTGCTGATTCCGCTGCTGTTCATGGCCGACGTGGTCGGCCGGCTGTTCCGCGAATTCGCCATCACGCTGGCGGTGGCGATCCTGATTTCCCTGGTGGTCTCGCTGACGCTGACGCCGATGATGTGCGCACGGCTGCTCAAGCGCGAACCGCCGGAAGCCGAGCAGGGCCGTTTCTACCGCGCCAGCGGTGCCTGGATTGACTGGCTGATCGAGCGCTATTCCGGCGGCCTGCGCTGGGTGCTCAGGCATCAGCCGCTGACCCTGCTGGTGGCCGTGGCCACCCTCGGCCTGACCGTGGTGCTCTACCTGGCGGTGCCCAAGGGCTTCTTCCCGGTGCAGGACACCGGGGTCATCCAGGGCATTTCCGAGGCGCCGCAGTCGGTTTCGTTCCGCGCGATGAGCGAGCGCCAGCAGGAGCTGTCGCGGCTGATCCTCGAGGACCCGGCGGTCGCCAGCCTGTCGTCCTACATCGGCGTCGACGGCGACAACGTCACGCTGAACAGCGGTCGCCTGCTGATCAACCTGAAACCGCACGCCGAGCGCGACGTCAGCGCCACCCAGGTGATCGAGCGCCTGCAACCGAAGCTGGCGCAGCTCAGCGACATCCGCCTGTACCTGCAACCGGTCCAGGACCTGACCATCGAGGACCGGGTCAGCCGCACCCAGTTCCAGTTCAGCCTGGAGTCCCCTGACACCGAGCTGCTCAGCGAATGGAACGGCAAGCTGGTGGACGCGTTGCGCCGCCAGCCCGAACTCACCGATGTCGCCAGCGACCTGCAGGGCAAAGGGCTGCAGGTCTACCTGAACGTCGATCGCGACCTCGCCAGCCGGCTCGGGGTGAGCATGAGCGCAATCACCGATGCGCTTTACGACGCCTTCGGCCAGCGGCAGATTTCCACCATCTTCACCCAGTCCAGCCAGTACCGCGTGGTGCTGCAGGCGGCCGCCGGCGAGCAGATCGGCCCGCAGGCGCTGGGGCAGATCCATGTCGCCACCCGCGAGGGCACCCAGGTGCCGCTGTCGAGCCTGGCGCGGATCGAGGAGCGGCAGGCGCAACTGGTGATCAACCACATCGGCCAGTTCCCCTCCAGCACGCTGTCGTTCAACCTCGCCGACGGCGTATCGCTGGGCAAGGCGGTCGAGGTGATCGAGCGCACCCAGCAGGAAATCGGCATGCCGGCCGGCGTGCAGAGCCGCTTCCAGGGCGCCGCCGAGGCCTTCCGCGCCTCGCTGTCGTCGACCCTGCTGCTGATCCTGGCGGCGGTGGTGACCATGTACATCGTGCTTGGCGTGCTCTACGAGAGCTACGTGCATCCGATCACCATCCTCTCGACGCTGCCGTCGGCCGGTGTCGGCGCGTTGCTCGCGCTGCTGCTGACCGGCAACGACCTCGGACTGATCGCGATCATCGGCATCATCCTGCTGATCGGCATCGTCAAGAAGAACGCGATCATGATGATCGACTTCGCCCTCGACGCCGAACGCCACCAGGGCATGGCGCCGGAAGCGGCGATCTACCAGGCGGCGCTTCTGCGCTTCCGGCCGATCCTCATGACCACCCTGGCGGCACTGTTCGGCGCGGTGCCGCTGATGCTCGCCAGCGGTTCGGGCGCGGAGCTGCGCCAGCCGCTGGGCCTGGTGATGGTCGGCGGGCTGCTGGTCAGCCAGGTGCTGACGCTGTTCACCACGCCGGTGATCTACCTGTACTTCGACCGCCTGGCCACGCGTTTCCGCCGGCCGCGAGGCGAAGAAGGCGAGGTTCCGGCATGAACGCGTCGATGACCCTGCGATGAACCTTTCCGCGCCCTTCATCCGCCGGCCGGTGGCGACCATGCTGCTGAGCCTGGCGATCCTCCTGCTCGGCAGCCTCAGCTTCGGCCTGCTGCCGGTGGCGCCGCTGCCGCAGATCGACTTCCCGGTGATCACCGTGCAGGCCAACCTGGCGGGGGCGAGCCCGGAGATCATGGCGTCCAGCGTCACCACGCCGCTGGAGCGCTCGTTCGGCAGCATTGCCGGCATCACCCAGATGACCAGCCGCACCAGCCAGGGCTCGACGCGGATCATCCTGCAGTTCGAGGCGGACCGGGACATCAACGGCGCCGCGCGCGACGTGCAGGCGGCCATCAACGCCTCGCGCAACCTGTTGCCCAGCGGCATGCGCAGCATGCCCACCTACCGCAAGGTGAACCCTTCGCAAGCGCCGATCATGGTGCTCTCGCTGACCTCCGACGTGCTACAGAAGGGCCAGCTGTACGACCTGGCCTCAACCATCCTGGCGCAGAGCCTGTCGCAGGTGACCGGCGTCGGCGAAGTGCAGATCGGCGGCAGCTCATTGCCGGCGGTGCGCGTCGAGCTGGAGCCGCAGCTGCTCTACCAGTACGGGGTTTCCCTCGACGAGGTGCGCAGCGCGATCACCGCCGCCAACGTGCGGCGGCCGGTCGGCGCGGTGGAGAACGACCAGCACAACTGGCAGATCCAGGCCAACGACCAGCTCGAGCGCGCCGCCGACTACGAGCCGGTGATCATCCATTACCAGGACGGCGCGGCGCTGCGCCTGCGCGATGTGGCGAAGGTCAGCGACGGCGTCGAGGACCGCTACAACAGTGGCTTCTACAACGACGAATCGGCCGTGCTGCTGGTGGTCAACCGGCAGGCCGGGGCGAACATCATCGAGACCATCCGCTCGATCAAGGACCAGCTCCCGGCGTTGCAGGCGGTGCTCCCGGCGAGCGTCAAGCTGAACCTGGCGATGGACCGCTCGGCGACCATTCGCGCGACTCTGCACGAAGCCGAGCGCACCCTGCTGATCGCCGTGGCGCTGGTGATCCTGGTGGTGTTCCTGTCGCTGGGCAACCTGCGTGCCTCGCTGATTCCGGCGCTGGCCGTGCCGGTGTCGCTGATCGGCACCTTCGCCGTGATGCACCTGGCCGGCTTCTCGCTGAACACGCTGTCGCTGATGGCGCTGATTCTTGCCGCCGGGCTGGTGGTGGACGACGCCATCGTGGTGCTGGAGAACATCGCCCGGCACATCGACAACGGCGAGCCGCCGTTCCGCGCGGCGCTGCTGGGCACCAAGGAAGTCGGTTTCACCCTGCTGTCGATGAACCTGTCGCTGGTCGCGGTGTTCGTCTCGATCCTGTTCATGGGCGGCATCGTCGGCCAGCTGTTCAAGGAGTTCTCGATCACCCTGGCGGCGGCGATCATCGTCTCGTTGGTGGTCTCGCTGACGCTCACGCCGATGCTCTGCGCGCGCTGGCTGAAACCCCACGACCCGGCACGGCAAAGCCGCCTGCAACGCTGGAGCGAGGCGCAGCACCAGCGTCTGGTGCGTTTCTACGACCGCACGCTGGGCTGGGTACTGCGCCATCCGAAGCTGACGCTGCTGAGCCTGCTGGCCACGGTGGTGCTCAACGTCTACCTGTACGTCGCGGTGCCGAAGACCTTCATGCCGCAGCAGGACACCGGCCAGCTGACCGGTTTCATCCGCGGCGACGACGGCCTCTCGTTCAGCGTCATGCAGCCGAAGATGGAGACCTTCCGCCGCTCGCTGCTCAAGGACCCCGCGGTGGAAAGCGTCGCCGGCTTCATCGGCGGCAACGGCGGGACCAACAACGCCTTCATGATCGTCCGGCTGAAACCGATGAAGGAACGTTCGCTGTCCGCGCAGCAGGTCATCGAGCGGCTGCGCAAGAACATGCCCAAGGTTCCCGGCGGCCGGCTGATGTTGATGGCGGACCAGGACCTGATGTTCGGCGGCTCGCGCGAGCAGGACAGTTCGCAGTACCAGTACCTGCTGCAGACCGACGAGCTGAACCTGCTGCGCAAATGGCTGCCGCAGGTCGCGGCGGCGCTCAAGGCGCTGCCCGAACTGACCGCGATCGACGCCAACGACGGTGGCGGCACCCAGCAGGTGACCCTGCAGGTCAATCGTGACGAAGCCCGGCGCCTGGGCGTGGACATGGCGATGGTCAGCGCCGCGCTGAACAACGCCTACAGCCAGCGGCAGATTTCCACCATCTACGACAGCCTCAACCAGTACCAGGTGGTGATGGAGGTCAACCCGAAATACGCCCAGGACCCGAAGACCCTGGAGCAGGTCTACCTGGTCACCGCGGAGGGTGGGCGCGTACCGCTATCGGCAGTGGCCAGCTACTCCAACAGCCTGGCGGACGACCGGGTCAACCATGAGGGCCAGTTCGCCTCGGAAGCGATTTCCTTCGACCTGGCGCCCGGCGTCAGCCTGGATGCGGCCACCGTCGCCATCGACAAGGCGGTGGCGGCGATCGGCATGCCCACCGAAGTGATCGGCCGCCTCGGCGGCGCCGGCGACGCCTTCAAGAACACCCAGCAGAATCAGCCGTGGATGATCCTGGCCTCGCTGGTGCTGGTCTACCTGGTGCTCGGCATCCTCTACGAAAGCTACATCCACCCGCTGACCATCCTCTCGACGCTGCCGTCGGCTGGGGTCGGGGCGCTGCTGACAATCATCCTGATCCGCGGCCAGTTCAGCCTCATCTCGCTGCTCGGGCTATTCCTGCTGATCGGCATCGTCAAGAAGAACGCGATCATGATGATCGACCTCGCGCTGCAACTGGAGCGCGAGGGACAGTCGCCGGCGGAGTCGATCCGCCAGGCCTGCCTGCTGCGTCTGCGGCCGATCCTGATGACCACGCTGGCGGCGATCCTCGGCGCCTTGCCGCTGCTGATCGGCGGCACCGAGGGCGCGGAAATGCGCCAGCCGCTGGGTGTCACCATCGTCGGCGGTCTGGTGCTGAGCCAGATCCTCACCCTCTACACCACCCCGGTGGTCTACCTGTCCCTCGACCGCCTGCGCCACCGCTTCAATCGCTGGCGCGGCGTGCGTACCGATGCCGCCCTGGATACTCCGCTATGAGCCTTTCGCACCCGCCGCTTCGTCCCGTCGCGCTCGCCCTGTTCGTATTGCTGTCCGGCTGCGCCCTGGGGCCGGACTACCAGCGGCCGTCCGTGGACACCCCGGCGCAGTTCAAGCAGGCGCAGGGCTGGAAAGCCGCGACGCCGGCGGATGCGCTGGAGCGGGGCGCCTGGTGGGAGCTGTATGGCGACGCCGAGCTGAATACGCTGGTGGAGAAGCTCAACGTCTCCAACCAGAACGTCGCCGCGTCCGAGGCCGCCTACCGCCAGGCACGCGCCCTGGTGCAAAGCGCGCGGGCGGCGTTCTATCCGACGCTGTCGGCCAACACCAGCATGACCCGCTCGGGGCAGGGTGGCGGCAGCAACACGGTGCGCACCTCGGACGGTTCGGTGATCACCAGCTCGGGCGGCGGCGGCATCTCCAAGAGCTACAACGCGAATCTCGGGGTGAGCTGGGAGCTGGACGTCTGGGGCCGCCTGCGCCGTGGGCTGGAGGCCGACCGCGCGAGCGCCGAGGCGAGCCTCGCCGACCTCGCGGCGGCGCGCCTGAGCCTGCAATCGGAACTGGTGCAGAACTACCTGCAACTGCGCGTGATGGATGAACAGAAACGTCTGCTGGATGCCACCGTGGCGGCCTATCAGCGCTCGCTGCGGCTGACGCAGAACCAGTACAACGCCGGCATCGTGCCGAAGTCCGACGTCAGCCAGGCGCTGACCCAGTTGAAGAGCACCCAGGCGCAGTCCATCGACCTCGACTGGCAACGCGCGCAGCTGGAACACGCCATCGCCGTGCTCACCGGCGCGCCGCCGGCGGAGTTTTCCATCGCCGTGCGCGAGTCGATTCCACAGCTGCCGGCGGTTCCCCTGGAACTGCCTTCGGAACTGCTCGAGCGGCGCCCGGACATCGCCTCCGCCGAGCGCAGCGTGATCGCCGCCAACGCGCAGATCGGCGTGGTCAAGGCCGCCTATTTCCCCGACCTGAGCTTGTCCGCCAACGGCGGCTACCGCAACGACAGCTTCGCCGACTGGATCAACGTGCCGAACCGCTTCTGGTCGCTCGGCCCGTCGCTGGCGCTGACCCTGTTCGACGGCGGTGCCCGCGCCGCCGAACTGGAGCGCAGCCGCGCCGGCTACGATCAGACCGTCGCGCAGTATCGCCAGGCAGTGCTCGACGGCTTCCGCGAGGTGGAGGACTACCTGGTGCAGCTGCAGGTGCTCGAGCGCGAATCCGGCTACCAGCGCGAGGCCCTCGACGCCGCCCGCGAATCCCTGCGCCTGATCGAAAACCAGTACAAGGCCGGCACCGTGGATTACAACGACGTCGTCAGCGTGCAGGCCACCACGCTGTCCAACGAGCGCACCAACCTGACCCTGTTGGGCAGCCGGCTTACCGCCAGCGTGCAACTGATCGCCGCGCTGGGCGGCGGCTGGAGTTCGGACCAATTGAGCGAAGAGCCGGCGGCGAAGTAACGGGAAACCCCTGCGGGGCAGCGGTGGGCTGAAGCCCACCCTACACACCCGAGCAACCGTAGGGTGGGCTTCAGCCCACCATCCGTACTGATCGCCGCGCTGGGCGGCGGCTGGAGTTCGGACCAGTTGAGCGAAGAGCCGACGGCGAAGTAACGGGAAACCTCTGCGCGGCAGCGGTGGGCTGAAGCCCACCCTACACGCCCCGGCAACCGTAGGGTGGGCTTCAGCCCGCCATTCGCACTGATCGCCGCGCTGGGCGGCGGCTGGAGTTCGGACCAATTGAGCGAAGAGCCGGCGGCGAAGTAACAGGGAAACCTTTGCAGGGGCAGCGGTGGGCTGAAGCACACCCTACACGCCCGAGCAACCGTAGGGTGGGCTTCAGCCCACCATCCGCACTTCAGCCACGATCCTCACTTCCGTCCTCCGCCGCTTCCTTCTCGATCCAGCGCAGGAACGCCTGCACCGCCGGTTGCCGCTCCCGTCCGGGTACGCACACCGCGCGGTACTGCGGGCCAGGCAGGGTGACGTCGCTGCGATAGGGCTGCAGCAGGCCAGTGGCGACGCTGTCCGAGGCCAGCACCGAGCTGGCCAGCACCAGGCCCTGGCCGGAGATCGCCGCCTGCAGCGCATAGTGCTCGTCCGGGTAATCGCGCCGCGCGGCCTGCGCCACCCAGTCCTCGCCGATGGCCGCGTTCCAGTCTTCCCAACTCGGCAGCTCGCCGACCTGCGGCGTGGTCCAGGCCACGTTGATCAGCTCCACCCCGGCTTCCGGCAGGCTCGCCAGCAACTGCGGCGTGCCGTAGGCGCAGAAGTGTTCGCTCATCAGCGGGAAGCGCAGCAACTGCGGAACCTCCTCGAAACCGCAGCGGATCGCCAGGTCGATGCTGGCATCGCGCTGCAGGTCGGCGAGGCCGTTGCTGGTCTCGATGCGCACACGGATCTGCGGGTGCTTGCGGTAGAAGCGGCCGAGGCGGGGAATCAGCCAGAGCGCCGCGAACGCCGGGGTGGTGGTCAGGCTCAGGCTGTCGTCTCGGCTCACCGGCTGGAAGCTTTCCAGGCTGCGGCTGATCTCCAGAAAGGCGCCGTGCAGGCTGCGCTGCAGGCGCTCGCCGTCGGCGCTGAGGCTGACGCGCCGGCCAAGGCGCTCGAACAGCGAAACCCCGAGCAGTTCCTCCAGCGCACGAATCTGGTGGGACACCGCGGTGGGGGTGACGCAGAGCTCTTCGGCGGCGCCCTTGAAGCTGCCGAGGCGCGCGGCGGACTCGAAGGTGCGCAGGGCGGTGAGCGGCAAACGGGCGAACACGGCAATCCCTCGGATGATTTTAATTCACCTGAAGAGACTACAGCTCATTTGTCCCTCGCGCACCGCCCGCATAGAGTCAGGTCCATGAGCGCAGCTGATTCGCCGCGCAGCACCGAACGTGGAGATGAAATCATGCAAGGCACCAAACGAAAGGTCGTCCAGGCGCTGCTTTACGAGCTTTGCGCGATGGGTTTCGTGTCGCCCGCGATCGCGTTCGCCTTCGACCGCAGCATGAGTTATTCGGGGATTCTGGCGGTGATGCTGTCATCCATCGCGATGTCCTGGAACATGCTGTTCAACGCCCTGTTCGAGCGCTGGGAAGCGCGCCAGCCGAGTCGCGAACGCACCCTGCGCCGGCGCCTGCTGCATTCGCTGGGTTTCGAGGGCGGCCTGACCCTGCTGCTGGTCCCGGTGATGGCCTGGTGGCTGGAGATCAGCCTGGTCGCCGCGCTGTTCACCGATATTGGTCTGCTGGCGTTCTTCTTCGCCTACGCGTTCGTCTTCCAGTGGTGTTTCGACCGCCTGTTCGGCGTGCCGGACTCGGCGCGCGACGTGCCGGAGTGCGCCTGAACGTCCGCCGTAGGTGCGCCGTGCGCACCGAATCATGCGAAGTGGTCCCTGGTGCGCATGGCGCACCCTACGTCTGGTTCTCCGCTGCCCGTAGGGTGCGCCGCGCGCACCGGGTTACGCCCAACAGGCTTCACTTTTTCCCAGGCCAAAAAAAACCCCACGGCCAGGAGCGGTATCCGTGAGGTTGGAAAACGCCGGCCAGGGGCAGCCGGCTCGGAGGAGCTCGATTAGCCCTGCAGTTGCCACCCGCCGCCGAGGGCCTTGTAGATGGAAACGATGCCGCGATAGAGGTCGATCTCGGCCTGCGCCTGCGCGTCTTCGGCGGCCAGGCGCTCGCGTTCGGCGTCCAGCAGCACGAGAAAGTCGACGGTACCTTCGCGGTAGCGAATGCCGGCCTGCTCGGCCGCCGCGCGGCTGGCTTCGGACTGGCGGATCAGCGCGAGCAGGCGTTGCTGGGTCTTGCCGTAGTCGCTGAAGGCGTTTTCCGACTCTTCCAGCGCCAGCAATACCTGCTGCTCGTAGTTGGCCAGCGCGCCTTCGCTGTCGGCCTTGGCGCCGCGCAGACGGGCACGCACGCTGCCGAGGTCGAAGGCCGCCCAAGTGATCGTCGGGCCGAGGCCCCAGGCCTGCGCCGCGCTGGAGCCGATCTGCGAGCCACGCCCGGCGGTGAAGCCGAGGAACCCGGACAGGCTGACCCGCGGGAACAGGTCCGCGGTGGCCACGCCGATGTTGGCGGTGGAGGCCGCCAGTTGGCGCTCGGCTGCACGCACGTCCGGACGGCGGCGCAGCAGCTCGGCCGGATCGCCCACCGGCAGCGCCTTGGAAATGCTCGGCAGCTTCTTCGGCGAGAGGTCGACGGTCAGCTCGGCGGGACGCTCGCCGAGCAGGGTGGCGATGCGGTTGCGCGCGCGGACCTGTTCGGCCTGCAGCACCGGCAGGCTGGCCTCGACGGCGGCGACCCGCGCATCGGAACGCAGCACGTCCAGCTCGCTGCCGACGCCGGCGTCGCGCAGATCGACAGTGACGCCACGCGAGGCGCGCTGGTTCTTCAGGTTGTCGCTGGCGATCTGCTCGCGCAGCTGGGCACCGCGCAGGTCGCCGTAGGCATCCACCAGTTCGGCGATCAGGCTGACCTGCAGTTGGTACAGCTCCGCTTCGGAGACCTCGATCTGCGCTTCGCTGGCTTCCAGCTGGCGCTGGATACGACCGAACAGGTCGACCTCCCAGGCCATGTCCAGGCCCAGGTCGTAGCGCTCGACGTTGACCCGGTCGGTGGTCTGGCCCGGCTGCTGCGCCTTGCCGACTTCCGAACTGGCGCGGCTGGTGACGGTGGGCAGGTTGTCGTTGGCGACGTCGTCGCGGATCGCCCGGGCCGCCTTGAGGCGGGCGAAGGCGACGCGCAGCTCGCGGTTCTGGCCGAGCGCCTCGGTGACCAGCGAATCGAGGATCGGGTCCTCGAACTGCTGCCACCAGGCGGCCTCGAAACGGCTGTGGTCATAGTCAGTGCTCTGCGCGGCGGTGACCAGCGACGCCTCGGTCTGCGGCGCCTTGTAGTCCGGGCCCACCGCACAGGCGCTCAGCGCCAGGACGAGCAGGGTAGGGGCGAAGATCGCTTTCATGCGTGCAGCTCCTGCGAACGGGCCTTGCGGGCCTCGCGCTTCTCGACGAAGGCGCGGATCAGTACATAGAACACCGGGGTCAGCAGCAGGCCGAAGAAGGTCACGCCGAGCATCCCGGAGAACACCGCGACACCCATGGCGTGGCGCATCTCGGCGCCAGCGCCGGAGGAAAGCACCAGCGGCACCACACCCATGATGAAGGCGATGGAGGTCATCAGGATCGGCCGCAGACGCAGGCGGCAGGCTTCCAGGATCGCCGCCATGCGGTCCATGCCTTCTTCCTGCTTGTCCTTGGCGAACTCGACGATGAGGATCGCGTTCTTGCACGCCAGGCCCACCAGTACGATCAATCCGATCTGGGTGAAGATGTTGTTGTCGCCACCGGAGAGGATCACCCCGCTGATCGCCGATACCAGCGTCATCGGCACGATAAGGATCACCGCCAGCGGCAGGCTCCAGCTTTCGTACTGCGCGGCGAGCACCAGGAACGCCAGCAGCACGCAGAGCGGGAAGACGAACAGCGCGGTATTGCCGGCGAGGATCTGCTGGTAGGTCAGGTCGGTCCACTCGTAGGTGATGCCGATTGGCAGTTCTTCCTTGAGCAGGCGACTGATCGCCGCTTCCGCCTGGCCGGAGCTGTAGCCCGGCGCCGGTGCACCGTTGATCTCGGCGGTGACGAAACCGTTGTAGTGCATGACCCGGTCGGGACCGGAGGTACCGTCGACCTTGACGAAGCTGGACAGCGGGATCATCTCGCCACGGTCGTTGCGCACCTTCAGCTGGCCGATCTGCTCGGGCTCCAGGCGGAACTGCTGCTCGGCCTGCACGTTGACCTGGTAGGTCCGGCCAAAACGGTTGAAGTCGTTGGCATACAGCGAACCGAGGTAGACCTGCAGGGTGTCGAAGATGTCGCTGATCGCCACGCCGTGGGTCTTGGCCTTGTCGCGGTCGATCGCGGCCTCGACCTGCGGCACGTTAACCTGATAGCTGGAGAACACCGACATGGGTGCCAGTTCAGGCAGCTGACGGGCCTTGTTGATGACGTTCTGGGTCTGCTTGTACAGCTCGTCGTAACCGAGGTTGCCGCGGTCCTGCACCTGCAGGCGGAAGCCACCGATGGTGCCCAGGCCCATGACCGGCGGCGGCGGGAAGATCGCGATGTAGGCATCCTGGATCCCTGCGTACTGCGCGTTCATGTCGGCGACGATCGAGGCGGCGGACAGCGAAGGGTCCTTGCGCTGGTCGAAATCCTTGAGCGCGAAGAACACCACGCCGCTGTTCGGGCTGTTGGTGAAGCCGTTGATGTTCAGGCCGGGGAAGGCAACGCTGTGGTCGATGCCGGGGTTCTTCAGCGCCAGCTCGGACATCTTGCGGATCACCGACTCGGTGCGGTCGAGGCTCGCCGCATCGGGCAACTGGGCGAAGGCCACCAGGTACTGCTTGTCCTGCTGCGGCACGAAGCCGGTCGGCGTGCTGGCGAAACCCGCCCAGCCGAGGCCGAGCAGCCCGAGGTAGACCACCAGGGCGATGCCGCTGCCGCGCAAAACGCGCTTCACGGTGCCGACGTAGCCGTTGCTGGCGCGGTCGAAGAAGCGGTTGAACGGACGGAACAGCCAGCCACCGAAGATCGTGTCCAGGACACGCGAGAAGCGGTCCTTCGGCGCATCGTGGTCACGCAGCAGCACCGCGGCCAGGGCCGGCGAGAGGGTCAGCGAGTTGAACGCCGAGATAATCGTCGAGATGGCGATGGTCAGCGCGAACTGCTTGTAGAACTGCCCCGTGAGGCCGGAAATGAACGCGGTCGGCACGAACACGGCGCACAGCACCAGCGCGGTGGCGATGATCGGCCCGGTGACTTCGCCCATGGCTTTCTTGGTCGCTTCGACCGGTTTCAGCCCGAGACCGATGTTCCGCTCGACGTTTTCCACCACCACGATGGCGTCGTCCACCACGATGCCGATCGCCAGCACCAGGCCGAACAGCGACAGCGCGTTGAGCGAAAAGCCGAACATGTGCATGACCGCGAAGGTGCCGATCAGCGAGACCGGCACGGCGGCCAGCGGGATGATCGAGGCACGCCAGGTCTGCAGGAACAGGATCACCACCAGCACCACCAGCAGCAGCGCTTCGAACAGCGTGTGCACCACCGCCTCGATGGAGCCGCGGACGAAGATGGTCGGGTCGTAGACGATCGAATAGTCCATGCCCTGCGGGAAGGATTTCTTCAGCTCGGCCATCTTCGCGCGGACCTGGTTGGACACCTCGATGGCGTTCGAGCCCGGACGCTGGAAGATCGGGATGGCCACGGCCGGCTGGTTGTCCAGCAGCGAACGCAGGGCGTACTGGGCGGAACCCAGCTCGACCCGTGCGATGTCGCGCAGGCGGGTGATCTCGCCGTTCGGGCCGCTGCGGATGATGATGTTCTCGAACTCCTCCTCGCTGACCAGGCGACCCTGGGTGTTCACCGACAGCTGGAAGCTGGTGTCGCCGGGCGACGGCGGCGCGCCGAGCTGGCCGGCGGCGACCTGGCGGTTCTGCTCGCGGATCGCGGTGACCACGTCGGTGGCGGTCAGGTTGCGCTGGGCGACCTTGGCCGGATCCAGCCACACCCGCAGCGAGTACTCGCCAAGGCCGAACAGCTGCACGTCACCGACGCCGCCGAGGCGGGCCAGTTCGTCCTTCACGTTGAGCACCGCGTAGTTCGACAGGTAGAGCATGTCGTAGCGGTCATCCGGCGAGGTCAGGTGGACCACCATGGTCAGCTCGGGCGAGCTCTTGTCCACGGTGATGCCGATCCGGGTGACTTCCTCGGGCAGCTTGGGCTGGGTCCGCGTCACGCGGTTCTGCACCTGCACCTGGGCGTTGTCCAGGTCGGTGCCGAGGGCGAAGGTCACGGTCAGCGTCATCTTGCCGTCGGCGGTGGCCTGGGACGACATGTAGAGCATGCCTTCGACGCCGGTGATCGCCTGTTCCAGCGGCGCGGCGACGGTTTCGCCGATCACCTTGGGGTTGGCGCCCGGGAAGTTGGCGCGCACCACCACGGTGGGCGGCACGACTTCCGGGTACTCGCTGATCGGCAGCTGGAACAGCGAGATGGCGCCGCCGATCAGGATGATCAGCGACAGCACCGCGGCGAAGATCGGCCGCTGGATGAAGAACTGGGAGAAGTTCATCGGGGTATTCCTTTGCGAAACGAACAGGCACAGCCGTTCCCCGCCCCCTCGGATCGAGAGAACGGGTGGAGGCATTCCAGGTGGTTAACGGACGGGCGACCCGTCCGGACCTCTCCGAAGAGAGGCAGAACGGCTTACTTCAGGCTGACCTTTAGCGCTTCCGGCTTGCCTGGCCGCTGGGCCAGGGCTTCGCGTTGCTCTTTCAGCGCGGAGAGTGTCTGCTCGCTGGCCATCGGCACGGTTTCCGGGTCCACCGGTGCACCGGGGAATGCCCGCTGCAGGCCGTTGACGACGATCCGCTCACCCTTTTCCAAGCCCTTGCGGACGATCCGCAGACCTTCCAGCTTGGGGCCCAGCTCGACCGGCCGGTAGGCGACCTTGCTGTCGGCATCGAGCACCAGGACGAATTTCTTGCCGAGGTCGGTGCCCACGGCGACATCCTGGATCAGCATGGCGTCGTAGGTGTTGCTACCCACCAGCTTGAGCCGCGCATAGAGGCCCGGGGTGAACTGGCCGTCCTTGTTGTCGAACACGGCGCGACCACGGATGGTGCCGGTGCGCGGGTTGACCTGGTTGTCGAGGAAGTCCAGCTGGCCCAGATGCGGGGTGCCGTCTTCGCTGGTCAGGCCCAGGTAGACCGGGCTGGCATCGCGGGTGTCGGCGCCGCGGCTGCGGGCGAGGGCGGAATACTTGAGGAAGGCGCGTTCGTCGGCGTCGAAGTAGGCATACACCTTGTCGGTCGAGACCAGCGAGGTGAGCAGTGACTGACCGGCATTGACCAGGTTGCCCGCGGTGATCTCGGCGCGACCGACGCGACCGTCGATGGGCGCGGTGACACGGGTGAAACCGAGATCAAGGCGGGCGTTTTCCAGTTGCGCCTGGATGGCCGCGACCGCGGCCTTGGCCTCGGCAGCGGTGCTGGTGCGGGCGTCGGCGAGCTCGGCGGAAATCGCGTTGCTCTGGCGCAGACGGTCGCCGCGACGGGCTTCGTTATCGGCGCGGCTCAGCGCGGCGCGGGCTTGTTGCAGTTGCGCCTGCAGGCGTTCGACCTCGGCCTGGAAGGGGCGCGGATCGATCTGGAACAGCAGGTCGCCTTTCTTCACCAGCGAGCCTTCCTCGAAGGCCACCTTGTCGACGTAACCGGAAACGCGCGGGCGGATTTCCACCGACTCGGGGGCTTCCAGGCGACCGGTGAACTCGTCCCACTCGTTGACCGGTTGTTCGATCACCTCGGCGACGCTGACTTTCGGCACCGGCATCTGCTGGGCGGTTTCCGTGTTCTTGCCACAGGCAGTCAATACCAGCAGAGCCGCGAGGCTCAACGGCAGGCGCCAGAGTGAATTGCTTGACTGTTCCATAGGGTTGCTCCGCCAGACGATTGCTGAATGGAGCGGAGTCTGCTTCGGAGGCCACGGCTAGGCGAATCGAACGAGCCGAATGTGATTATCGATATGGCTGATGGATACATCTCGCGATATCGATAGTTCCATCACAGGTGTTTCCGCGCGCATCGAATCGCCCGCTGTTGCCGGTCAGAGGCTGTCCGGATCACCGATGAACATCTGGATGCGCGAACGCAGCCAGCGTTCGGCCGGGTCGTTGTCCTGGGCGCCGCGCCAGGCCATCGACAGCTCGAAGGAGCGGGTGCTGTCGAACGGCAGCGGCTCGACACGCAGCCCGCCTCCGGCGGCCATCACGTCGGCGGCGTAGTCCGGCACGGTGGCGATGATGTCGGTGCCGGCGATCAGCGTGCTCAGGCCGTTGAACTGAGGCACGGCGAGCACCACGCGGCGCTTGCAGTCGACCAGTTCGAGTTCCTCGTCGATGAAGCCGTTGAGGTCCCCGGCGAACGAGACCATCGCGTGCGGCCTCGAGCAGAAATCCTCCAGCGTCAACGGGCCGGGAATCGAGTCGGCGCGCAGCACCTTGGGTTTGCTGCGGCGCAGGACCTTGCGCTTGGCGTTGGCCGGCAGCTCGTCGGTGTAGCTGACGCCAACGGAAATCTCGCCCGAGGCCAGCAGGTTCGGCATCAACAGGTAGTTGGCGCGACGCACCACCAGCACCACGCCGGGGGCCTCGGTTCGGATGCGGCGCAGCAGCGGCGGCAGCAGGGCGAACTCGACTTCATCGGAGAGGCCGATGCGGAACACCAGGTTGCTGGTGGACGGCTCGAACTCGCTGGCACGGCTGACCGCAGTGGAAATCGAATCCAGCGCCGGCGAGAGCAGGGCGAAGATTTCCTGCGCCCGCGCGGTCGGCTCCATGCTGCGTCCGGTGCGCACGAACAAGGCGTCGTCGAACAGGCTGCGCAGGCGGGAAAGCGCCGCGCTGATCGCCGGCTGACCGAGGAACAGCTTCTCCGCGGCGCGGGTCACACTGCGCTCGTGCATCAGCGTCTCGAAGACGATCAGCAGGTTGAGGTCGAGGCGACGCAAGTCGTTGCGGTTCATTCCCTTCACTCGCGGCACAGGGTCTAGGCGGGGCTCCCGGACGTACGCCGGGCGTTTTTTTCGTTTCGGCATCTTACTCAGCCGGGCCTGGATTTGAAGGCTTTTTTGCAGCCTGCCGGCACACCGAATCACTGCCAGGCATGACCACTATCGATGCCGACAGGTAGAGTTGCCTCCCTTCAACGGATAAAGTCCGTAGGCATTGAGAGTGAATTCGAGGTATGCGATGAACCGCGTGATCCGTTTCCACCAGTTCGGTCCGGCCGATGTGCTGAGGATCGAAGAACAGTCTGTTCGCCAGCCGAATGCCGGTGAAGTGCTGGTGCGTGTCGAGGCGATCGGCGTCAATTGGGGCGATGTGCTCTGGCGCCAGGACCTGGCACCGCAGCATGCGCAACTCCCCGCGGGGCTCGGCAGCGAGCTGGCCGGCGAGGTCGTCGCGATCGGTAGCGAAGTCACTCGTTTCAAGGTCGGCGACCGTGTCGCGAGCTTCCTGGGCCACAGCGTCAACGAGTATCCGGCGTATGGCGAATGCATGCTGATGCCGAGCACTTCGCTGACCCATTATCCGGACGTGCTCAGCGCCGAGCAGGCCGCGGTGCACTACATGCCGCTGCTGATCGCCTACCTGGGCTTCACCGAGCTGGCGCGAATGAAGGCCGGCCAGCGGGTACTGATCACCGACGCCAGCCACTGTTCGGGGCCATCCTCGATCCAGATGGCCAAGGCGCTGGGCGCCCAGGTGTTCGCCACCAGCGACACCTCGGACGATCGCGATTACCTGATCGGCCTCGGCGCCGACAAGGTCATCGCCACCGAGGAAGAAGATCTGGTCGGACGCCTCAAGAAGCTCACCGACGGGCACGGCGTGGATGTGGTGCTGGATGCCTGCGGCGGCCCGCAGATGGGCCTGCTCGGCGACATCATGGCGCCGCGCGGCAAGCTGATCCTCTACGGACTGAACGGCGGCAACCAGACGCCGTTTCCGGCCTGTGCGGCGTTCGAGAAGAACTTCAAGTTCTTCGTGCACTGCCTGGTGGATTTCACCGGCAGCCCGGAGCTGGGCATCCAGCCGGACCACGAGGTAGTCGAGCGGGCGCTGGCGCAGATCAACCAGCTGACCCGCGACGGTCTGCTGCGGGCGAACATCGACAAGGTCTTCGCGTTCGACGACGTGGTCGCGGCGCACCAGTACCTGGAAAGCGGCGACTGCCGCGGCCGGGTCGTGCTGAAAGTCTGATGCGCGTTTCCTGACGCAGAATGCCGCCTTCGGGCGGCATTTTTTTGCGCACCGGAAGCCGCGGTGGCCCGGACGGCGGCGCCTGACGGCTGGTCGTCCGGGCGAAACTTTTTTTCGCCCGGCCCACTCCTCATAGGACGTGAGAAACGAGGAGAGCGACATGCCGAGGGTAATCTGGAAGGGCGCGGTGAGTTTCGGCCTGGTGCACATTCCCGTGGCGCTGGTGCCGGCGACTACGCGCCAGGGCGTGGACTTCGACTGGCTGGACAAGCGCAGCATGGACCCGGTGGGCTACAAGCGGATCAACAAGGTCACCGGCAAGGACATCGAGAAGGAAAACATCGTCAAGGGCGTCGAGCTGGAGAAGGGCAACTACGTGGTGATCAGCGAGGAGGAAATCCGCGCCGCGCACCCGAAAGTCACCCAGACCGTGGATATCGTCGCCTTCGTCGATGCCGAGAAAATCCCCTTCCTGTTCATCGATACGCCGTACTACCTGACACCCGACCGCCGCGGCGAGAAGGTTTACGCGTTGCTGCGCGAGGCGCTGGTAGCCACCGGCAAGGTCGGCCTGGCGAATGTCGTGCTGCACACCAAACAGCACCTTGCGGTGGTCATGCCACTGGGCGAGGCGCTGGTGCTCAACACCCTGCGCTGGGCCGACGAGGTCCGCGGGATCGACGCACTCGAACTGAAGGACGAGGCGATCAAGCCCGACCTGGCCAAGCGTGAACTGGACATGGCGACCCGGCTCATCGAGGAAATGAGCGAGGACTGGCAGCCGGAACAGTACAAGGACACCTTCCAGGAACAGATCATGGCGCTGGTCGAGCAGAAGGCGAAGGAGGGCAAGGTGGAAGCCGTCAGCGAGCCCGACGAAGACGGTGGCGAGCGTCGCAGCGCCGACGTGATCGACCTGACCGAACTGCTCAAGCGCAGCCTCGGCGCCAAGCCCGCCGCGAGCAAGCCGGCGGCGAAGGCGGCGCTAAAGAAAACCGAAAAGACCGAGAAAGCCGAAAAAGCCGAAAAACCGGCGCGCAAACCGGCGGCCAAGACGGCGACGAAACCGGCCGCAAGCCGTACAACGAAGAAAAAGGCCAGTTGAGCGGGCGGCTGTCGCAGAATGGCCGAACGCCCGCGCCGCAGAGGCCTCGCCGATCCATCGGTGGCAGCGACGGGCGTCGCGCAGGAGGAACTTTTGTCAGGCCTCCCGTTCGGAATTAACAGGGTCGCAGCGCACCGCGGCCATCTCTTTTCAGCCTCTCCTACCGCCTTCAACGATCAGCTTCTTGCCAGGGCGGCAGGCGAAGCAGTTCACCCGATGCGCCATTCAGGAGTCGCTCGATGCCAGATGCTCCCATCCACGATCCACGCGAACAGGGCACGCTGCTGACGCTGGATCGCGCCCTGCAACTGCCACGAATCGCCATCGAAGCGTGTCAGCCCACGCTCGATGAGGGCCGTTTCGCCGCCAAGACCATCGCCGGACAACCGGTGATCGTCGACGCGAAGATTTTCGCCGATGGCCACGACAAGCTCGGCGCCTGCATCGCCTGGCGCGCCGACGACGAAACCGAGTGGCATCGGGTGCCGCTCGCCGAGCTGGGCAACGACGCCTGGCAGGGGCACTTCACGCCGATCCGCGTCTGTCGCCACCATTTCGTCGTCGAAGCCTGGTGGGACCTGTTCGAGTCCTATCGCTACGAGTTGAGCAAGAAGCACGCAGCCGGCGTGTCCATCGACCTCGAAATCGAGGAAGGTCGCGCGCACCTGATGCGCGTCTTCGGCTTCGCCCAGGGCCAGGCCCGCGACGTGATCAGCGGACTGCTGGACAAGTTCGGCACGGCACCGGACCAGACCGCCAGGGTCGCCGTGCTGCTCTCCGACGAGGCGGCGCAGGCGATGGCCGAGGCGGACGAGAAGAAGCACCTGGTGCGCAGCAACGTGTTCCCGCTGGAGGTGGAGCGTACGCAAAGCCAGTTCGCCAGCTGGTACGAGCTGTTCCCGCGCTCGCAGACCGACGACCCGGCACGCCACGGCACCTTCAACGATGTCATCGGCCAGTTGCCGCGCATCCGCGACATGGGCTTCGACGTGCTGTACTTCCCGCCGATCCATCCGATCGGCCGGGCGCATCGCAAGGGCCCGAACAACTCCCTGTTCGCCGGGCCGGACGATCCCGGCAGCCCGTATGCCATCGGTAGCGCCGAAGGCGGCCACGAGGCGATCCACCCGCAACTCGGCAGCCGCGAGGATTTCCGCGAGCTGGTGGCCGCGGCGGCCGAGCACGGGCTGGAGATCGCGCTGGATTTCGCCATCCAGTGTTCCCAGGACCATCCCTGGCTCAAGGAGCATCCGGGCTGGTTCGCCTGGCGTCCGGACGGGACCATCCGCTACGCGGAGAACCCGCCGAAGAAGTATCAGGACATCGTCAACGTCGACTTCTACGCCGAAGACGCCATGCCCGACCTGTGGATCGCCCTGCGCGACGTGGTGGCCGGCTGGGTGGAAGAGGGCGTGAAAATTTTCCGCGTCGACAATCCGCACACCAAGCCGCTGCCCTTCTGGGAGTGGCTGATCGCCGATATCCGCCATAAGCATCCCGAGGTGCTGTTCCTCGCTGAGGCCTTCACCAAGCCGGCGATGATGGCGCGCCTGGGCAAGGCCGGCTTTAACCAGAGCTACACCTACTTCACCTGGCGCACCACTAAGGACGAGCTGACCAGCTACTACACCGAGCTAAACCAACCGCCGCTGCGCGACTGCTACCGACCGAATTTCTTCGTCAACACGCCGGATATCAACCCGGTGTTTCTGCATGAAAGCGGGCGCGCCGGATTTCTCATCCGCGCCGCCCTGGCGACCATGGGCTCCGGCCTGTGGGGCATGTATTCCGGCTTCGAGCTGTGCGAGGCCGCGCCGATACCGGGCAAGGAGGAGTACCTGGACTCCGAGAAGTACCAGCTGCGCCCGCGCGACTACACCGCGCCCGGCAACATCAGCGCCGAGATCGCCCAGCTCAACCGCATTCGCCGGCAGAACCCCGCGCTGCAGACGCACCTGGGCTTCCAGGCCTACACCGCCTGGAACGACAACATCTTCTACTTCGGCAAGCGCACGGCGGATCGCTCCAACTTCATCCTGGTCGCCGTCTGCCTCGATCCGTTCAACGCCCAGGAAGCGCACTTCGAGCTGCCGCTCTGGGAACTGAGCCTGCCCGACCATGCCGACACCCACGGTGAAGACCTGATGACCGGCCACCGCTGGACCTGGCACGGCAAGAACCAGTGGATGCGCATCGAACCCTGGCACCAGCCGTTCGGAATCTGGCGCATCAGCGCGAACTGAACCCAACCGCCTCACAGCGAGATTTCGGGCGCCCCGCGCCCGGCCAAGAAGGAAAGCCACGATGGCGAAGCCCAAGAAAAGCCCACGTTCCCGCAAGCCTGCCGCGTTCATCGACGATCCGCTCTGGTACAAGGACGCGGTCATCTACCAGGTCCACGTGAAATCCTTCTACGACTCCAACAACGACGGAATCGGCGATTTCCCCGGCCTGATCGAGAAGCTCGACTACATCGCCGAACTCGGCGTGAACACCATCTGGCTGTTGCCGTTCTACCCCTCGCCGCGCCGCGACGATGGCTACGACATCGCCGAATACCGCGGCATCCATCCCGACTACGGGACCATGGCCGACGCCCGCCGCTTCATCGCCGAGGCGCATGCCCGCGGGCTGCGGGTGATCACCGAGCTGGTCATCAACCACACCTCGGACCAACACCCGTGGTTCCAGCGCGCGCGCAAGGCGAAGAAAGGCTCCAAGGCCCGCGATTTCTACGTCTGGTCCGATACCGACCAGAAGTACGACGGCACGCGGATCATCTTCCTCGATACCGAGAAATCCAACTGGACCTGGGACCCGGTCGCCCAGCAGTACTTCTGGCACCGTTTCTATTCGCACCAGCCGGATCTGAACTTCGACAACCCGCAGGTGATGAAGGCGGTGATCTCGATCATGCGCTACTGGCTGGACATGGGCATCGACGGCCTGCGCCTGGACGCGATTCCCTACCTGATCGAGCGCGACGGCACCAACAACGAGAACCTGCCGGAGACCCATGCGGTGCTCAAGCAGATCCGCGCCGAGATCGACGCCAACTATCCGGACCGCATGCTCCTGGCCGAGGCCAACCAGTGGCCGGAAGACACCCAGCTGTACTTCGGCGACGGCGACGAGTGCCACATGGCGTTCCACTTCCCGCTGATGCCGCGGATGTACATGGCGATCGCCCAGGAAGACCGCTTCCCGATCACCGACATCCTGCGCCAGACCCCGGAAATCCCCGCCAACTGCCAATGGTCGATCTTCCTGCGCAACCACGATGAGCTGACCCTGGAAATGGTCACCGACCGTGAGCGCGACTACCTGTGGAACTACTATGCCGCCGACCGCCGCGCACGCATCAACCTGGGCATCCGCCGCCGCCTGGCACCGCTGCTGGAGCGCGACCGCCGGCGCATCGAGTTGCTCAACAGCCTGCTGCTGTCGATGCCGGGCACCCCGACGCTGTACTACGGCGACGAGATCGGCATGGGCGACAACATCCACCTGGGCGACCGTGACGGCGTGCGTACGCCGATGCAGTGGTCGGTGGACCGCAACGGCGGCTTCTCGCGCGCCGACCCGGCCAGCCTGGTGCTGCCCTCGATCATGGATTCGCTGTACGGCTACCAGGCGATCAACGTCGAGGCACAGTCGCGCGATCCGCATTCGCTGCTCAACTGGACGCGGCGCATGCTCGCCGTGCGCAAGCAGCAGAAGGCTTTCGGCCGCGGTACGCTGAAGATGCTCGCGCCGAGCAACCGGCGCATCCTCGCCTACCTGCGCGAGTTCGACGGCCCCAACGGCGAACACGAAACCATCCTCTGCGTGGCCAACGTGTCCCGCGCCGCCCAGGCCGTGGAGCTGGACCTTTCTGCGCTGGAAGGCCGGGTGCCGGTGGAAATGCTCGGTGGCAGCGCCTTCCCGCCCATCGGTCAGTTGCCGTACTTGCTGACGCTGCCGCCTTATGGCTTCTACTGGTTCCTGCTGGCCTCCGAAGCGACCATGCCGAGCTGGCACCAGGTTCCGGTCGAAACCATGCCGGACTTTCCGACACTGGTGCTCAAGCGCCGCGTCGAGGAACTGCTCGAGGAGCCGTCGCGCGGCGTGCTGGAAGGCACTTCGCTGCCGGCCTATCTGCCCAAGCGGCGCTGGTTCCCCGGCAAGGATTCGGTGATCAGGAACGTCAGGATCGCCTACGCGACGCGCCTGAACGACGGCCCACGGCCAATGCTGCTCAGCGAGATCGAGGTGGAAACCGATACCGCCACCAGCCGCTTCCAGCTGCCGCTCGGCTTCCTGCCGGAAGAGGAATTCGGCGCCGCGCTGCCGCAGCAACTTGCGCTGGCGCGGGTGCGCCGCGGTCGCCAGGTCGGCCTGCTGACTGATGCCTTCACCCTGGAGAGCTTCGTTCGTTCGGTGCTCCAGGCGTTGCGCGGCGAGCAGCAGGTGAGCAGCGAGGCCGGCGAAATCCGCTTCGTGCCTACGCCGCAGCTGGCGGCCATCGAGGAACCCGCCGAGTCCGGCGTGCGCTACCTCTCCGCCGAGCAATCCAACAGCTCGGTGGTGATCGGCGACTCGATGGTGCTCAAGCTGTTGCGCCGCGTGTCCGCTGGTGTGCATCCGGAACTGGAGATGGGCCTCTACCTCACCGCCGGGGAATTCCCCAACATCGCCGCGGTGCTGGGCGAAGTCCAGCGCATCGACGCCAACGGCGAAGGCCACGTGCTGATGATCCTGCAGCGCTACATGGCCAACCAGGGCGATGCCTGGGAATGGACGCAGAACAGCCTGGAACGGGCGATCCGTGATGAGATCGCTGGCGGGCTCTCCGGCCACGAGAACCAGTACAGCACCCTCGCGGAACTGCAGGACTTTTCGCGCCTGCTCGGGCAGCGCCTGGGCGAGATGCACAAGGTACTCGCCGCGCCGACCGACAACGCCGACTTCAAGGCGGAGCCGACCAGCAAGAAGGACGGCGCCGCCCTGGCGAAGAGCATTCGCCAGCAGCTCGAACATGCGTTCTCCCTTCTCGAAGGCCGCAACGCTGTCGACGCGGAAACCGGCGAAGCCATCGCCGCGCTGCTCAAGCAGCGCAAACGCCTGCTCGGCGCCGTCGATACGCTGGCCAAGCGGGCGGTGGGCGGCCTGCGCATTCGTGTGCATGGCGACCTGCACCTCGGCCAGGTGCTGGTGGTGAAGGGCGATGCCTACTTCATCGACTTCGAGGGCGAGCCGGCCCGGTCGCTGGCGGAGCGTCGCGCCAAGCACAGCCCGTACAAGGACGTCAGCGGCATCCTGCGCTCGTTCGACTACGCCGCCGCGATGGCGATCAGGAGCACCCATACGGCGGACGTTTCCGCCGAGGCGGATGCCGCCCGACGCAAGATCGCCGAGACCTATCGGCAGACGGCTGGTCTGGTTTTCCTCGAAGCCTACCGAGCCGCCGCTGCCGATTTGCCGCACGCGTGGTCAGAGGAGGGTGGAGACGAGGCTGCGCTGGTATTGTTCAGCCTCGAGAAGGCCGCTTACGAGATTGCCTACGAAGCCGAGAACCGCCCGGCGTGGTTAAGCGTGCCGGTGCAGGGCCTGCTCGACCTGGCGCAACAGCTATCCGATGGAGACACCCACTCATGAGTGACCGCCCGGCCATTTCCCTCCCAGGGGTCGGCCTGCTGCCCGACGATTCCGCCGTGGAGGCGCTGATTCGCGCCGAACATGGCGACCCGTTCTCGATTCTTGGCCCACACCCGGACCGCGACGGGCTGATCATCCGCGCCTACCTGCCCAACGCGCTGGGGGTGGATGTCCTCGAACGCGACACCGGTAACCGCATCTGCGCGATGGACCAGGCGCAGGCTCCCGGCCTGTACTTCTGTCGCCTCGACATCGCCCAGCCGTACCTGCTGCACATCCGCTGGGCAACCGGCGAGCAGATCACTGAAGACCCCTACAGCTACGGCGAGCTGCTCGGGGAGATGGACCTCTACCTGTTCGCCGAAGGCAATCACCGCGACCTCGGGCGCTGCCTCGGCGCGCAGGTGGTCACGCTCGGCGACGTCGAAGGCGTGCGCTTCGCCGTGTGGGCACCCAATGCCCGGCGGGTCTCGGTGGTCGGCGCCTTCAACGGCTGGGACGGTCGTCGCCACCCAATGCGCCTGCGCCATCCGAGCGGGGTATGGGAGATCTTCATCCCGCGGCTGCAGCCCGGCGAACCCTACAAGTTCGAGCTGCTCGGCCAGGACGGCGTGCTGCCGCTGAAGGCGGACCCGATGGCGCTGTCCACCGAGACGCCGCCCAGCACCGCGTCCATCGTCGCCGCGCCCTTGCGCCACGACTGGCAGGACCGCGAGTGGATGGACCAACGCGGGCAGCGCCAGGCGCTGAGCGCCCCCTTGTCGATCTACGAACTGCACGCCGCCTCCTGGCGCCGCGAGGGCGGTGACGAAGGGCGCCTCTACAACTGGCGGGAACTGGCCGAACGGCTGATTCCCTATGTCCAGGAAATGGGCTTTACCCACATCGAACTGCTGCCGATCATGGAACACCCGTTCGGCGGCTCCTGGGGTTACCAGCCGCTGTCGCAGTTCGCCCCGAGCGGACGCTTCGGCACGCCACAGGACTTCGCCGCCTTCGTCGACGCCTGCCACGGTGCCGGCATCGGTGTGATTCTCGACTGGGTGCCCGCGCATTTCCCTACCGACCCGCACGGCCTGGCGCGTTTCGACGGCACCGCGTTGTACGAGTACGAAAACCCGCTCGAAGGCTTCCACCAGGATTGGGAAACTTACATCTACAACCTCGGCCGCACCGAGGTGCACGGTTTCATGATCGCTTCGGCGCTGCACTGGCTGAAAGATTTCCACATCGACGCGTTGCGCGTGGATGCGGTGGCCTCGATGCTCTACCGCGACTACTCGCGCAAGCAGGGCGAATGGGTTCCGAACCGTTTTGGCGGGCGCGAGAACCTCGAAGCCATCGACTTCCTCCGTCACCTGAACGATGTGGTGAACGTCGAGGCGCCCGGCGCCCTGGTGATCGCCGAGGAATCCACCGCCTGGCCGGGCGTCAGCAAGCCGACCTCGGAAGGCGGGCTGGGCTTCGATTACAAATGGAACATGGGCTGGATGCACGACAGCCTCAAGTACATCGAAGAAGATTCGATCAACCGGCGCTATCACCACGACAAGCTGACGTTCGGCCTGCTGTACGCCTTCTCCGAACGCTTCGTGCTACCGATTTCCCATGACGAAGTGGTGCACGGCAAACGTTCGCTGATCGACAAGATGCCCGGCGACCGCTGGCAGAAATTCGCCAACCTGCGCGCCTACCTGTCGTTCATGTGGACGCATCCGGGCAAGAAGCTGCTGTTCATGGGCTGCGAGTTCGGCCAGTGGCGCGAATGGAGCCACGACCGCGAACTGGACTGGTACCTGACGAAGTACGCCGATCACCAGGGCGTGCAGCGCCTGGTCAGCGACCTCAACCGGCTGTATCGCGAGCAGCCCGCGTTGCACGAGCGCGACTGCGATGCGGAAGGCTTCCAGTGGCTGATCGGGGACGACTCGGGGAATAGTGTTTACGCCTGGTTGCGCTGGAGCCTGGCGGGCGAGCCCTTGCTGGTGGTCGCCAACTTCACGCCGGTGCCACGTCACGGTTATCGCATCGGTGTGCCGCGTGAAGGCAACTGGCAGGAGCTGTTCAACAGTGACGCCGAATGCTACGGCGGCTCGAACCTGGGCAATTCCGGTGCGATCCTCGCCGAAAGCATCGACAGCCATGGCGAGAAGCAGTCGCTGTCACTCAATCTGCCACCGCTTGGAGTGCTGATCCTGCGCCCCGCCTGATCGACTGCCTCGCGCGCCGGGCTGGCGCGCCTTCCGCTGAAAAGCAAACGCCGGACATGATCGTCCGGCGTTTTGCATTTACGGATGGGTCGGAATGGAAGGGCGAAAGCCCGACCGTGAACACGGCCGGACAGAGGCTTAAAGGCTGTAGCTCATCTGCTTGCGGAGTTTGGCAACGGACAGCTCCTGGCGAATCTCCAGGACCAGCTGGGAAATCGCACGGATGCTGCCGTAGCGTTCGGGCGCGATGGCCGTGACCACCAGTTGCGGTTCGCCGCTCTGCGCGTGGAACAGACGGACAGTAATGCCCTGTTCCTCTTCCTTGCATTCGCAGGCAAGCGGTACGAAGGACAGCTCGATGATTTGCCGCGCCTCCTGAAAAGAGATCGTCATCATGTTGGCTCACCCACGTTCGTAGTGTCCAACAAGGCTAGCCGTATTTGGTGACATTTCAACGAAGCGAAG